>NZ_JBSWXD010000062.1:0-35702 GCF_056160425.1 Micromonospora sp. ABR4_055 | reverse complement strand
GGCGGGGCCGGCGGCACCGCGACCGGTGGCAGCGGTGCCGGTGGCGCCGGCACCGGCGGCAACGCCAGCGGCGGCGACGGCGGCGCGCTGGGGCCGATCAACATCAACTTCGGGGGCGGCAGCCAGCAGAACACCACCGACTCGAGGATCGAGGACTCGTCGCTGGCCTCCGGGGGCGACTCGGCCAGCACCCAGGACTCGTTCAACGACCAGTCCACCAACGACTCGTTCAACGACCAGTCGACCGACAACTCGGTGAACACCGACGACTCGTTCAACCAGGAGGACTCCTTCAACACGGAGGACTCGTTCACCACCGACGACTCGTTCAACAACAACAGCACCGCCGAGGCGGACACCACTGCGGACCCGACCCTCGGGGCGTGACCGGACAACCACAGAGCGGACCGGACGTCGCACGGCGTCCGGCCCGGTGAGCGCCAACATGGCGTGGCAGGTCCGGCCGGGGCCTGCCACGCCATGTTGGCGCTCGCACGTTTCCCCGCTGACCACCGCCTGCTGATCACCGCCTGCCGACACCAACCTCGATCGAGGAGCGACGTTGACCGCGAAAACGACACCCCCTGACGCTGACGGCACGCTGCAACGGGCGACACAGATCGTCGATCTCGCGGTACGCGCCTGCGAGGCGTACGACCGCCCCGACCTCGGTGGTCGGCTGGCCACCATCCGGCACACCCTGTCCGACCCGGTGGTGCACGTCGTGGTAGTCGGCGAGTTCAAACAGGGCAAGAGCTCACTGGTCAACGCGCTGGTCGGGACGAAGATCTGCCCGGTCGACGACGACGTGGCCACCGTCCTGCCGACCTACATCCGGCACGGACCGCAGCCGTCGGCGCAGCTGCTGTTCAGCGACGACCCCGCGCGGCGGGAGCCGCTGCCCATCGACCAGGTGCAGGATGTGGTGCTGGAACGGGCCACCGGCGACGCCACCCCACCCGGGATCGCCGGGGTGGAGGTCCGGCTGCCGCGCAACATCCTGTCGAACGGCCTCGTCATGGTCGACACCCCGGGAGTCGGCGGTCTGGGCTCGGTCCACGCTGCAGCCAGCCTGTCCGCCGCCTCAATGGCCGACGCGCTGCTGTTCGTCACCGACGCCGCCCAGGAGTTGACCCGCAGCGAGCTGGACTTTCTGCGGCAGGCCCACGAGGTGTGCCCGACGGTGGTGTGCGTGATCACCAAGACGGACTTCTATCCACACTGGCGGAAGATCCGGGACCTGGACGAGGGCCACCTGCGCCGCGAAGTCGAAATGCCGATCATCCCGGTGTCGTCCGCGCTGCGGCTGCGGGCAGTCGCCGGCAACGACAAGGAACTCAACGCCGAGTCCGGGTTCCCGGATCTGGTCAAGTTCGTGACGCAGCGGGTCGCCGGCGGAGCGGGGGAACAGGGCGAAACAAAAGCAACCACGCCGGTTCTTGGCATCTGCGAGCAAATAGAGAAACAATTCAAGGCCGAGCACGCCGCGCTCGCCGACCCGGAGGCCGCCGCCACGGTGGTGGCCGAGCTCAACGCGGTGAAGCAGCGGGTCGAGTCACTCAAGGCGGCTGCGGCGAAGTGGCAACAGACGCTGAGCGACGGGATCTCCGACCTCAACGCCGACGTCGACTACGACCTGCGCGGCCGGCTCCGGCGCATCCTCGAAGAGGCCGACGCCGCGATCGAGGAGATCGACCCCGCTGACGCCTGGGACGAGACCGAACGCTGGTTGCAGGCCAGGGTGTCCAACGAACTGCTGGCCAACTACATGATGCTGCGTGACCGGGCGATGAGCCTCAGCGACGACGTGGCCCTGCACTTCCAGGAGGCCGCCGGCGAGGTGCTACACCACGTCGCGATCCCCGACCCGGTCCCGTTGGTCGGCACCGCACAGGTGGACCACAAGATCGAGCTGGCCAAGATGAAGCTGGGCAAGCAGGCGATGGTGGCGCTCAAGAGCGCCTACGGCGGCGCGCTCATGTTCGTCATGCTCGGCTCGTTGACCGGGATCGCGCTCGGCCCGATCGGCATCGGAATCGGGCTGGTGATGGGCCGCAAGGGCCTGCGCGAGGAGAAGAAGCGGCAACGCGTCAACCGGCAGAACCAGGCGAAGAACGCCGTCCGGCGGTACTGCGACGAGGTCAGTTTCGTGATGACCAAGGACTCCCGGGACACCCTGCGCCGGATTCAGCGCCAGCTCCGCGACCACTACAGCGCGCTGGCCGAGGAGCTGTCCCGATCGAACGCCAAGGCGCTGTCCGCAGCGTCGGAAGCGGCCCAGCGCACCAAGGCCGAGCGGGAGAGCCGGCTCCGCGATCTAAACGCTGAGCTGGACCGGCTGCGTCAGCTGCGCGAACACGCCACCGCGATCGTCGGCGCCTGACCGGTCAGCCGGCCCCGAGGTCGTCGATCTCCGCGGCACCGTCCACCCCGGCGGTGCCCTCGGAGATTGGCGGCATCGCCCACGGGTCACCCGACGGTAGCGGACCGTCCAGGAGATCCGCCGCGTCCGGTTGGCTGTCGTGGCTGGCCGGTTCGGCGTCGTCCCCGGTCGGGCCGGCCGGGGACGGGTCGACCGTTGCCGACTCACGATCGTCAACGGTCGGGCCGTCGCCGCGACCGAACGCCGCGTCGATCTCGGGGCCGGCCGCGAAACCCGGGTCGTCGAACCCGGCTGGGGTGTCGAACCTGGCTGGGGTGTCGAACCCGGGGGTGTCGAAACCGGCGGGGTCGTCGAACCCCGGACCGTCCGGCGGCACGGCGTCGAACCCCGGACCGTCCAGATCCAGCCGGTCGAACGCCGGATCATCCGGCGTCGGAGCGTCGAACGCCGGGGCGGGAGCCGTGGCGAGCAGGTCGAGCGGCGAGGCCAGATCGTCCGGTACGGTGCCGTCGCCGCTGACCTGGCTGTGCGCCGTGACGAACGGGGCCAGATGTTCGGCCACCTCAGCCGGGGCGGTGTCCGCGAAGCTGACCACTGCCTGTGCCAGCAACTCCGGGGAAAGGTCCGCGTAGCCGTTGGCATCGAGCACGGCAGCGACGTCGCTGTGGGCTGCGGCGTCGCCGGGCAGCCCAGCGAAGATCTCATGCAGGGATCGCGCCGGTGCCATGTAACCACTGTAAGAAGAGCACCACCCGGACCGGCAAGGGGGACATCCCCGCCCCGCCCCCTAACCCTGCCACGGTCAGGACGTGACGTCCTTGCGGGTGAACCGCCAGAACGCCAACGACAGGAAGACCGTGGCGTACGCCAACGCCGACACGCAGCCGCGTACCACGTCGTCGGTCTGCATCGGGGTCGACAGCAGCCCCAGCCAGGCGGTGCTGAAATGGGTCGGCAGGAAGTCCCGCAGCACGCCCAGCGCGGTGATCTGGTCCAGGATGCTGGACAGGATCCACAGCAGCACCGCGCCGCCGACCGCGCCGAGCGCCGCGTCGGTCGACACCGACAGCAGGAACGCCAGCGACGCCACGATCAGCAGCACCACCGCCAGGTAGCCGAGGATGCCGAGCAGCCGCAGCGTGCCCTCCCCGGCCGGGATCTCGGCAGCCACCGTCGAACGCAGCGGCGACCAGCCGTACCGCAGGGTGCCGACCAGCAGCGCGGTCGCGGCAAGGACCAGGATCGACAACCCGGAGTACGCCAACGCGGCGACCAGCTTCACCGCCAGCAGCCGGCCCCGGGGCACCGGCACGGCCAGCAGATAGCGCAGGCTCCCCCAGCTCGCCTCGCTGGCCACCGTGTCGCCACAGAACAACGCCACCGCCACCACCAGCAGGAACGTCGACGACACGAAGATGGTGAACAGGGCGAAGTTCAACCCGCCGGTGGTGGCCAGCTCGACCAGGCTGGCGAACTCGCCGCCGCCGTTGTCGTCGTCACCGTCGTCGAACTCGAAGGCGATCAGCACGATCAACGGCAGCAGCACCATGAAGCCCAGGGTCAGCTGGGTGCGACGGCGGGCCGCCTGACGGCGTACCTCGGCCCAGAACGGCAAGGTGGCGCGGGCCCGGTAGCCGGCGGCGGCGCCGGACAGGTCCGCCGGCCGGTCCGGCTGTCGCACGCCCGGTGATTCGACGGTAGCCATCAGCGGTCCCCGCTTCCCCGTGAGTTCTCGCCGACCAGGGCCAGGAAGGCGTCCTCCAGCCGGCGGCGGGGCACCACCCGGTCCACCGCCACCCCGGCCCGGACCAGCTCCGCGACCACCTCGCTGCGCGACGTGCCATCGACGTCGACGATCAGCCCGCCGTTGTCGGCGGCGACGGTACGCACCCCGGCCAGCCGCTTCAGCACCGCTTCGGCGGCGGTCACGTCCGAGACGTCGAACTGCACGCTCGGCGAATCCCCGACGATGTCGTCCACCGGCCCGGCGGCCACGATCCGGCCCTTGTTGACCACCACCGCGTGGGTACAGGTCTGCTCGACCTCGGCCAGCAGATGGCTGGAGACCAGCACCGCCCGCCCGCCGGTGGCGTACCGCCTGAGCACCCGGCGCATCTCGGCGATCTGCGGTGGGTCCAGCCCGTCGGTCGGTTCGTCGAGCACCAGCAGCTCCGGCAGCCCGAGCATGGCCTGGGCGATGGCCAGCCGCTGACGCATCCCATGGCTGTAGTTGCGGATCCTGCGGTGGACCGAATCTCCCAGCCCGGCGATCGCCAGGGCCTCGTCGAAGTGCGCATCGGCCGCCGGGCGTCCGGTGGCCCGCCAGTACGCCCGCAGGTTGTCGATGCCGGACAGGTGCGGCAGGAACCCGGGCCCCTCGACGAGGGACCCGATCCGGGACAGCACCGGCGCGCCGGGCACCAGCCGGTGGCCGAAGACCAGGATCTCACCACGGGTCGGCTGGGTCAGCCCCATCAGCACCCGCAGGGTGGTGGTCTTGCCGGCACCGTTCGGCCCGAGCAGGCCGACGACCTGGCCGCGTTCGACGGTGAAGTCGACCCGCTCGACCGCGACGAACCCGTCGGCGTACTCCTTGCGCAGATCCCGCACCACCAGCGGGGTCTGCGCGTGCGCGGCGTCGACGGTGTGGTCGGTGCGCCGCTGCCGCAGCCGCACCACGGCGAGGACCACGACCAGTCCGACGACGATCGCGGCGACCAGCCCGGCGAGCACCCAGCGCCACAGCGCTGCCGAGGTCGCGATCGGCTCACCGGCCACCTGCGGCAGGACGACCGGCGCGCCGTCGGTGCCCCCGGCCGCGGTGCCGTCGCCGAGGGCGACCGTGTAGACGGTCGGCTCGACCGGGGTGGCGTACCCCTGGTCCGAGGTGGCGACCACGATCCGCAGCCGGTTGCCGGCCTCGAACCGGTGCACGATCGCCGGCAGGGTCACCTCGACCGGTTGCGCCTGCGCGATGTCCGCCGGCAGGCCGGTCAGCCGGACCGGCGCGACCAGCCCACCGGGCAGGCTCATCGCGCCGTCCGGGTCGACGTCGTACAGCTTGACGAACAGCACCGCCTCGCCGGTCGGCGACGCGGCCCGGACCGTCACCGTCGGCGCGCCGACCACGTCGGCCGGGTCGGCCAACGGCGCCGAGTCGAAGTGTCCGTGCTGGCCGGGCAGCTCACTGACCAAGCCGCCGGCGACGCCACCGAGCGCACCGGCCAGCCCGCCGGCCATCGGCAGCGAGGAGACCGCCGCCGGGTTACCGGCCGGCGGGTTGACGATCGGCTGCGGCGGACCGCCGACGGTCACCGTCGTCGTTGCCGTGCCGGCGGTGCCGGGGTAGTCGGTGACCCGGTAGCCGGTGGCGACCAGTCCCCGGTCCATCGCGTCGAAGCCGGCGATCCGCGACCAGGTGAAGCTGCCGCCCGGAGCCTCGCCGTCCCCGGCGACGTGGTGGTCCAGCCACTGCGCGGTGAGGAACTTGACCCGGTCCTGGTCGGTCAGCGGACCGCTGCCGCCGTCATGACCGCCCGTGAACCAGGCGACCCGCACCGGGGTGCCGTTCGCGGCGATGCCCCGGGCGTTCGCGTCGGCCTGGGCCAGCGGGAACAGCGTGTCCGCCGTGCCCTGGATCAGCAGCGTCGGCGCGGTGATCCGGTCCAGCACCCGGGCCGGGCTGGACCGCTGCAGCAGTGCCACCGCCGCCGGGTCCCCCCGGCCGGTGGTGGCGATCCGCAGGTACGCGGCGCACACGTCAGCGGCGAACCTCCCGCACTGCGGATCAAGCCCACCCAGATCCGCCGGCATCCCCGGCCCGCCGACGCCGGTCGGTGCCCCCGGGCCAGCCGGGTCGGCCGGCATCCCCGGCCCGCCGACGGGAGCCCCGGCGCTGCCGAAGAACAGTCCGGCCCAGCCCTTCTTGAACACCCCGTCGACCGGGTCACCGCCGGTCGACTCCGGCAGGAACGCACCGGCCAGGTCGTTCCAGGTGATCATCGGCACGATCGCGTCGACCCGGTCGTCGGCAGCGGCCAGCAGCAGCGCCAACGCGCCGCCGTACGAGCCGCCCACCACCCCGACCTGCGGGTCGCCGTCGGCGTCGGTGCGTACCTCGGGGCGCTGCGCCAGCCAGTCGAGCAGCCGGGCGGCGTCGCGCACCTCATGGTCGGGGCTGTTCAGGTGAATCTGTCCGCCGCTGGCCCCGAACCCGCGCGCCGAGTACGCCAGCACCGCGTACCCGAGGGTGGCCAGTTCCTCGGCGTCGGCGGCCACCGACTGCTTGGAACCGCCGAAGCCGTGGGCGAGCAGCACCGCAGGCACCGGATCGGCCGCCGAGGCCGTCTCCGGCAAATAGAACGTGGTGTCCAGATCGACCGGCTGGTCACCGTCCGGGCCGGAGCGGACCGTGAGCCGCTGCTCGGTCACCGCGTACGGCACCGACTCGGGCCAGACCGCCCAGGTGACCACGCCGGCGACCAGGACGAGCGCGAGCAGCCCGCCGCTCAGCCGCCGCTGGTTCGACCCGGGCAGGACCCGACGCAGCCGCGTGGACAAGGGAGTCGGCATGTGCCACACGGTACGGCCACCGCCCGCCGGCCAGCTGTGAACCCTCTCAGCCGCGGCGGTGGATAGGCTCGGCGGGTGGCCGACCCCGAACTGACCTTGTCCGCGAGCCTGCGGCCCGCCGCGTTGGACGCCCGCAGGGGCATCGTCCGACTGCACCCGGAGGTGCTGGCCGCGCTCGGCGTCACCGCCGGCACGCCGGTGCGGCTGACCGGGCGACGCAGCACCGCCGGGGTCGCGGCCCGCGCCGAGGCCGGCGCCAGCCGCGCTCTGCTGTACGCCGACGACCTGACCCTGGGCAACCTCGGTGTCCGCGACGGCGGTCAGGTGACCGTGGCCCCGGCGCCCGAGGTCGCCGCCCGCCGGCTGACCCTGGAGGGACCGGTCGAGATCGTCGCGGTGGTCAGCCCGGAGATGCTGCGGCTGGCCCTGCTCGGCAAGGTGGTCACCGCCGGTGATGACGTGTCGCTGCTGCCGCAGGACGTCTTCTCCGACTCGGCGCACCGTGGCCTGATGGAGGCGGCCCGGCGCAGTCTGGCCAACGTCGTCGGGTACGCCTGGACCAGCACCCTGCTGACGGTCGCCGACGCCGAGCCGGCCGGCCCGGCCGGGACCGGGGACCCGGTGCTGGTCACGATGGACACCGTGGTGGCCTGGCGGCACGGGCCGGCCACCCACGGGTCGTCCGGGGAGGAGGTCCGCCCGGCCGGGCCGGTGTCGCCGGCACCGGCACCGGACTTCGTCGACGAGCCGGCACCCAACCTGGACGACCTGCCCGGCCTGCGGGCCCAGGCACACGAGTTGACCGAGCTGCTCGACCTCGGCTTCCACCATCGGGAGGTGCTGGACCGGCTGGGCACCACGGTCTCGCTCGGCGTACTGCTCAGCGGACCGGCCGGGTCCGGCAAGTCGGCGCTGGTCCGTGCGGTCGCCGCCGACCTGGACGCCCGGGTGGAGACGCTCTGGGCGCCGGAGCTCGCCGCGTCGACCAACGACACGCCGGCGCAGCGGCTGCGGCGGGCCGCCGAGTCGGTACGCCGTGGCGACGCCGCAGTGCTGCTGATCACCGACGTGGACGCGATCGCGCCCCGCGACGAGCCGGGTCCGTTGTCGACCGTGTTCCGGCAGGTGCTGGCCGAGACGGTGGCCGCCGGCGCGGCGGTGGTCTGCACCACCAGCCACCCGGAGGCGCTGGACCCCGGGCTGCGCGGCCCGGACCTGCTCGCCGTGCAGGTCGCGGTGCCGCTGCCGGACGCCGCGATGCGTCGGGAACAGTTGGCCGTGCTGACCCGGGGCATGCCGCTGGAGGACGACGTCCGGCTCGACGACGTCGCCGCGCGTACCCCCGGGTTCGTCGCCGCCGACCTGGCTGCGCTGGCCCGCGAAGCCGGGGTACGGGCGGCGCTGCGGCAGAAGTCGGCGGAGACGCCGATGGTGGCCGCCGCCGACTTCGAGGCCGCGCTGGAGGTGGTCCGCCCCACCTCGATGGCGACGTCCACGCTGGAGCTGGCGCGGGTGACGCTGGACGACGTCGGCGACATGGCCGAGGTCAAGCAGATGCTGACCGAGTCGGTGCTCTGGCCGTTGACCTACCCGGACACCTTCGCCCGGTTGGGCGTGCAGCCGCCACGCGGGGTGCTGCTCTACGGTCCGCCGGGCTGCGGCAAGACGTTCCTGGTGACCGCGTTGGCCGGCACCGGCAAGGCGAACGTGCTGTCGGTCAAGGGCGCCGAGCTGCTGTCGAAGTGGGTCGGGGAGAGCGAACGGGCGGTCCGCGAACTGTTCCGCCGGGCCCGCGAGGCAGCGCCGACCCTGGTGTTCCTGGACGAGGTGGACGCCCTGGCCCCGGTGCGCGGGCAGGCGTCCGACGGCGGCACCACCGACCGGGTGGTCGCCGCGCTGCTCACCGAACTGGACGGGGTCGAGGCGCTGCGCAACGTCGTGGTGATCGGTGCGACGAATCGGCCGGACCTGGTCGACCCGGCCCTGCTGCGGCCGGGCCGGCTGGAGCGGTTGGTGTACGTACCGCCGCCGGACGGTGCCGCGCGCACCGAGATCCTCAAGGCGGCGGCGAAGTCGGTGCCGCTCGCCGACGATGTGGACCTGACCGAGCTCGCCGCGTCGTTGGACGGGTTCTCGGCGGCGGACTGCGCCGCACTGGTCCGCGAGTCGGCCCTGGCCGCGATGCGGGAGTCGTTGGAGGCGTCATCGGTGACCGCCGCGCACGTCGCGGCGGCCCGGAACCGGATCCGGCCGTCGCTGGACCCGGCGCAGGTGGCCTGGCTGGCCGCGTACGCCGAACAGCAGTCCGCCCGGTAGGGGCGCGTCGCGCCCCTGAAGTGCCGTTGCGCGCCAGACGCGCCGGCATACCCGGATCAGCGCGCCCGGATCAGCCGGCCAGGTCGGTGGTGAACGCCTCGTCCAGCCAGAACCGGGCGTGCACCTGGCCCTGCTCGACCCCGATGATCGCGCCGCACCGCCGCAGCAGGTTGATCGCCGACCGGTTGGCCGGTGTGGTCCGGGCGATGACCAGGTGGGCACCGAGCCGGACCGCTTCGTCCAGCACCGCGCGTAGCGCGGCGGAGCCGACCCCCCGCCCACGGGCGGACCGGCCGAGCCAGATGCCGGTCTCCACGACGGAAGGGGTGTCGAGCCGGCTGAGCCGGATGCCGCCGACCACGTCCCCGCCGACGGTGACCGCGTAGACGATGGTGCCGGCGGGCCCGAACTGCCCGCCGCCGAAGTGGGACCGGTAGAACGTGCGGAAGGCGTCCCGGCGGGCGGCGGTCCAACCGGCCGGGCCGGGCACCGGCGGCATCACCTCACCCGGCTCGGCCTCGGCCACGGCGGCAGAGAGCAACGGCTCCAACAGGTCGTCGCTCATCGGGGTCAACCGCACGTCGTGCCGCACGGCGGTAGTCTCCCAGGCCGGTGCCGACTCCGCCTTACTCATTCCGCACCTCCCGTCTACCCAGCTACCGGCCCCTGAGCGGGATAGTTGCTCAGTACCGGCGCTTCCCAAACCGCCTCGGTGACACCGGTCACCCGCGGGCCGGCGACCCGGATCCCGCCCGTCAGCTGTTGTCCCAGGTCAGTACGCATCGACGGGCCGGATCACCCGGTATCGAACAAACAAAATATCGCCGTGGCGTCGTCGTGCCGCTTGTGACCAATCGACCGATCCGGCTCGGCGGTCTCGGCCGTCCGTACCTGGCGGATCAACTCGGCTGGCCCGGCCTCGGCGAGCAGGTCCATGAGCTGCGGCCAGCTGTACCGCCCGAACCGTTCGACGGCCCGGGTCGCCCCGTCGCTGAGCAGCGCCGCCCGGGTGATCCGGCCCGGTCCGGTCAGTGGCAGGGTGCCGCAGAGCGCCCGGTCGGCCGCGGCCGGGTCGGCGGCGGCCACCCAGTAGCCGTCCGGCTGGTTCATCCACTGCCGCTGCCACCGTACGGCCCGGTGGTAGCGGTGCCGTGGGTCGTCGGTGGCCGGCGGATCGTGCTGTCCGCGCAGTCTGTCCATGGTGTCGGCCAACCGGTTGTCGGACACCACGCCGACCTGCCCGGCCGCCTCGAACACCAGTGGACTGTCGCACAGCACCAGGTAGTCCAGGTGTCCACCGGAGCGGCGCAGCAGGCACACGGTGGCCGACGGGGTTCCCGGGTGGTCCACGTCGCAGCTGGCCGCGTGGTCGTCGCGGACCGCCCGGATGGCCTCGGCGAGCAGCCCGGCCAGCGGGGCGGCCGGCGTAGCGGCGCTGGCCAACCCGAGCCGGGCGGCGAGCCGGCGTACGTACCAGGCCGGCCCGTGGCTGCAGCCGGTGTCGAAGCCGGCGGGAGCGGTGGCACCGTCCAGCACTCCGACCAGGTCTCCGTACTGCAGGATATGGTCCTCGTTGTCCGATTGTCCGGGCGCGGCGACCGAGCAGGCGTCCACCCGCATCGTCGGCAGGTCGGCCGGCGGGGCCGACGACCGGCTCGTCACCGCCGGCATCGGAGTCGGCCGGGAATCACCCTGAGCATCTCTCACCAACTCTCAGAATCCGGTCCGTCACCGACGGTAGCTTGACCGGTAGGTGGGTGTCGAGGATCGCGAGCCGCGCGGCGCACGTGACAGCGGCGCCCGGGACTCAGGGGGGACCACAGATGTTGCGTCAACTGCACGAAAAGGGCCTGCGGGCCGAACACATGTACGTTGCCGGCATCGTCAGCATCGGGATCTCGCTGACCAGCTGGATACTCTCCAAGCGGTTCGAGGCGGCGGGCGTCGACCGGGCCGACCGGTGGGGCATCTTCGTCGGCGAATGGGCACCGACGTTCATCGCGCTCGGCAACGGGCTCAAGATGTACGAGAAGTGACTGGCCCGCGCAGACGGGCCGACGGCCGATCCCGACCGGTCCGCCACCGGCGGACCGGCTCAGCCGCGCCGGGCCCGCGACCTGGCCGCCCGCAGCCGGCGGAGCCGGGCCACCAGCACCGGTTCGACGGCCAGCGCGACCGGGTTGTCCAGTAACTGGTTGAGCAGCTGGTAGTAGCGGGTGGCGGAGAGACCAAAGGTGTCCCGGATCGACTGTTCCTTGGCACCGGCGTGTTTCCACCACTGCCGTTCGAAATCGAGAACCCGCTGCTCACGCTCGGTCAGCCCGGTCGCGGCCGGCCCGGCTGCAGGCGTACCGCTGACGGTGCCCGCACCGCCCGGTCCGGTGCCGGCGTCGGACCCATCGGCGTTGCGGCCGGCGTCGTCGAGCGGCTCGGTGCCGGCGTCGTCGAGCGGCTCGGTGCCGGCGTCGTCGGAGCCCCGGGAACCGCCCGGCTCGCTGCGTTGCCGGGGAACGCCGGCCGTCGTCCGGGGGACCGGCCCGGCGCCGGGTCCGGTCCGGGGTTCGTCAGCAGCCGGCACCTCACCAGGGTAATCGCCGACCCCACGGGTACGCATCCGCCGGTTTGCGCCGTTGCGGTGTGTCGGCGACGACGCCGTCAGCTGGCCCAGCCGACTCAGCTGACGTCGCGCCGGCGCACCGTCCACGCCGCGACAACCAACACCAACAGCACCACCGCCGCCATCAGCACGCCGGTGTGCAGCCAGGTCAGCTCCGTGGTCGGCGGTACGCAGCCGGGCTGCCCGTCGCACGCCTGCCAGCTGGTCAGCTCGATCGACGAGTCCATCCAGGCGATCCAGTACACCGGCAGCACCCACGCCTCGGTGAAGGTGGCGTCGGTCACGTCGGCGAGGAAACTCAACGCGGACTGGCCCAGCACCAGTACGGCGAGGACGCCGCCGAGCGCCAACGCGGTGTGCCGGCCGATCGCGGCCAGCCCGAAGCCGACCGTGGCCGCCGCGACGACCAGCACCACCACCCGTAGCTCAGTCAACGCGACGGACCGCCAGGCACCGGCGGTCATCTCGGCGGTCGAACCGCGCCACACGGCGGTCGCCCAGTGCGCCGCCGTCCACATCAGCACGGCGGGCACGGTCACCGCCAGTACGCCGGTCAGCAGCGCGGCCAGCTTGGTGAACAGGACACGGAGCCGGCGTGGCCGCCACAGCAGCAGGTTCATCATCGCGCCGGAGGTCCACTCGGCACCGATGAACGACGCCCCGGCTGCGAAGAAGACCAGGGTGGACAGGGTCGCGAAGACGTACAGGGTGGCTGGAAAATCGCTGTGGTAGATGAACGTCGCCGGCAGGTACGGCTCGGCCGGGTACATGTCCCGGGTCGGTGCCACGATATCGGCGCAGTTCGGTGGAAACCGGTTCGTATCGGCGGCGCCGCTGCTCTGGCTGCGCTCGCATTCGGCTCGCCACTGCTCGGCCCATTCGACCCCGGCCCGGTACTCGGCCGCGGCGGTGCGCTCGGCTTCGGCGTACGCCGCCGGGCCGATCTTCTGGTTGCCGAGGAACGTCCCGACGGCGATCGCGACCAGCAGCAGCAGCGCGGCGGCCACCAGGTAGCGGACGAAGCGCCGTTTGCCGAGGCGGCGCAGCTCGGCCCGGTACAGATTCATCGCCCGGCTCCCGTCTGGTCGGCGTCGGCCGTCAGGTCGGCCTCGGTGCGGTCGGCCTCGGTGCGGTCGGCCTCGGTGCGGTCGGCCTCGGTGCGGTCGGCCTCGGAGGTCAGCTGAAGGAAGACACTTTCCAGGTCGGCGGTGACCGGGGTCAGCTCGCTGACGTACAGGCCGGCGGCGGCGAGAGTACGGGTGACTCGGGCCGGCTGGTCGACCCCGTGCACCAGCAGGTGATCGGCGTGCCGGGTGACAGTGACCGGTGAGCCGTCAACGGCGCTCAGGGCCGTCTCGGCGGCCGGCAGGTCGGCGGCAGCCTCCAGGCGTACCCGCAGACCGCCGGCGGAGTGCGCGGCCAGCACCTCGGCGACCGGTCCGGCGGTGACCCGGCGGCCCCGCGAGATGATCGTCACCGAGTCGCAGATCACCTGGATCTCGCCGAGAATGTGGCTGGACAGCACCACGGTGGTGCCGGCGGCGACCAGGTCACGCATCAGGGTGCGCATCTCCCGGATCCCGGCCGGGTCCAGGCCGTTGGCCGGCTCGTCGAGGATCAGCAGTGCCGGTTCCTTGAGCAGCGCCGACGCGACGGCCAGCCGTTGACGCATGCCGAGCGAGTAGGTGCGGACCCGCTCGCCGGCCCGGTCGGCGAGGCCGACGAGGTCCAGCACCGCCGGCACCCGGTGCGGCGCCAAGCCGCCGGCCTGAGCGAGCAGCGACAGCGTGTCCCGGGCGGTGAAGTGCGGGAAAAACTGTGGACTCTCCACGATGGCGCCGACCCGGCCGATCACCGCCGGCAGCTGCTGCGGGACCGGCTGGCCGAGGATCGCCATCCGGCCGCCGCTCGGCGCGACCAGGCCGAGCAGGGTACGCAGTGTGGTGGTCTTGCCGGATCCGTTCGGGCCCAGGAAGCCGTGCACCTGGCCGGCCTCGACCCGCATGTCGAAGCCGTCGACGGCATGCCGGATCCCACGTCGACGGCTGCGGTAGGTCTTACGCAGCCCGGAGATCTCCAGTACGGCCGTCATCCGCCACCTCCGCCGCGCGCCCGCCGTCGAAACCCGGACACACCATACGGGACCGACCGCTCAGGCGGTGACCACCGTCACGCCGAGTTCACGGAAGGCGGCGACCGTGCCGGGCTCGGCGCCGGAGTCGGTGATCAGGGTCTCCACCCGGTCGATCGGGCAGATCCGGGCGAAGGCGTGTCCGCCCAGCTTCGACCCGTCGGCGATGATCACCACCCGTTTGGCGCGGGCCACCATCAGCGCGTTCATCGACGCCTCGCCCTCGTGGTGGGCGGCGGCCCCGAGCTGCGGGTCGATCGCGTCGACACCGAGCAGCGCGACGTCCAGGGTGACCTCCCGCAGCAGCGCGCCGCCGAGCGGTCCGACCAGTTCGAACGACTGCGGTCGGACCACGCCGCCGGCGACGACGATCTTCATCCGGGAACGGACCAGCAGCTCGTTGGCGATGTTCAGCGCGTTGGTGACCACGGTCAGTTGGGCGCCGTCCGCGCTGGTGTTCAGATCCGGGCGTACGGCGAGCGCGCGGGCCACCTCGGTGGTGGTGGTGCCGCCGTTGAGCCCGACGACCATGCCGGGTTCGACGAGTGCGGCGGCGGCCGCGCCGATGCGCTGCTTCTCCGCCGAGTGCTTGGCAGTCTTGTAGCGCAGCGGCAGGTCGTAGGAGACGCCGTTGGCGACCGCCCCGCCCCGGGTGCGGGTGATCATCTGTTGCTGGGCGAGCTGGTCGAAGTCGCGGCGAATGGTGGCCTGGGAGACGTCGAGGCGGGTGGCGGCGTCCTCGACGGTGATCCGGCCGCTGTCGGTGAGCAGTTCCAGCAGAGCGTTCCAGCGTGCGTACCGATCCATGCCGCCCCTTCCCACGCTTCGCTGCTACCGCGCCTCGCTGCTTACCACGCCTCGCTGCGCAGATCGTGACCAGTTTGCTGCACACTAATGCGCGAAACGCCCGCCAGGCAAAACCTCTGGCTGCGCGATCGGGCATCACCCCAGCCCGGTTGTTGCCACCCGGTCACGAGAACGCGCACAATGACGCGCGAAAAGGTGCCAGTTCGAGCCCGAACGAGCACCGCTGCTTGTCGTCAGCGAGGAGTGTCGCGATGAGCTACGTCGACGCCGAGATCGCCAGCCAGCCGGAGTGCTGGCGCCGGGCGGCCGCACAGGCCGCCGACACCCCCGCCCGGGCGCTGCCCCGCACCGGCGAGCGGGTCGCCGTGGTCGGCTGCGGCACCTCCTGGTTCATGGCGATGGCGTACGCCGGGCTGCGGGAACGCGCCGGCCACGGTGAGACCGACGCCTTCCAGGCCTCCGAGTTCCCCACCGGCCGACACTACGACCGGATCATCGCGATCAGCCGCTCCGGCACCACCACCGAGATCACCGACCTGCTCGCCGCCGTCGACGACCCGCAGCGCACCACGGTCCTCGTCGGCGACCCCGGCTCCCCCGCCGCCCAGCTCGCCGGCCACGTCGTCGCCCTGCCGTACGCCGACGAGCGGTCCGTGGTGCAGACCCGCTTCGCCACCAGCGTGCTGGCGCTGCTGCGGGCCCACCTCGGCGCGGACGTGGCGGCGATCGCCGCCGACGCCGAGGTCGCCGTCCGGGCCCGGCTGCCGATCGACCCGGCACTGATCGACCAGGCCACCTTCCTCGGCCGGGGCTGGACCGTCGGCCTGGCCCACGAGGCGGCGCTGAAGTGCCGCGAGGCCGCCGTCTTCTGGTCCGAGGCGTACCCGGCGATGGACTACCGGCACGGGCCGATCGCGATCGCCGGGCCGGGCCGGATGGTGTGGGCGTTCGGCGAGATCCCCGACCACCTGGCCGACGACGTGGCGGCGACGGGCGCGGCGTTCGTGCACAGCCGGACCAACGGCGTGTACGCCGTCCTCGACCGGTGGGCCGCCGGACGCCGGCCGCTCGACCCGATGGCCGACCTGATCCTCGCCCAACGGTTCGCGGTGGCCCTCGCAGCCAGCCGTGGGCTCGACCCGGACAACCCGCGCCACCTGACCCGGTCGGTCGTGCTGACGTGACGCTGCCCGGCGGAGCCGGCCCGACACCGCCCGGACCGTCCGACGAGGTCGTCATTGCGTTGGACGTCGGCGGCACCGGCATCAAGAGCGCCCTGGTCGGGCTGACCGACCGGGCGGTACGGCACACCGAGCGGCGACCGACCGCGGCGGCCCGGGGGCCGGCCGCCGTCGTCGACACCATCTGCGACCTCGCCGGGCAGCTCGCCGACGCCGCCCGCGCCGACGGGCTCACCCCGGTCGCGGTCGGCGTCGCCGTACCCGGGGTCGTCGACGAGTCGGCCGGCGTCGCGGTCTGGTCGGCCAACGTCGGCTTCCGCGACGTACCGCTGCGTGACCTGGTGGCCGCCCGGGTCGGGCTGCCGACGGCGCTCGGCCACGACGTACGGGCCGGCGGGGTCGCCGAGGCCCGGATCGGCGCCGGGCAGGGCAGCCGGCACGTGCTGTTCGTGGCGGTCGGCACCGGCATCGCGGCCGCCGCCGTCGTCGACGGCACCGGCTACCCCGGCGCGCACGGCGCGGCCGGCGAACTCGGTCATGTGGTGGTCCGCCCCGACGGGCCGACCTGCGGCTGCCGGCAGACCGGCTGCCTGGAGGCGGTCGCGTCGGCGGCGGCGATCACCCGCCGGTACGCCGACCAGGCCGGCCGCCGCACCGGCGGCGCCGCCGAAGTGGCCCGGCTGGCCGCCGCCGGCGACCCGACCGCCGGCCGGATCTGGGCCGACGCGGTCGACGCGCTCGCCGACGGCCTGCTGATCGGCCAGGCGATGTTCGACCCCGAGCTGGTGGTGCTGGGCGGCGGGCTCGCCGAGGCCGGCGACCAACTGCTCGCCCCGCTGGACGCCGCCGTCCGCCGCCGGGCCACCTTCCACCGGCTGCCCCGGCTGGTCCGGGCCGCGCTCGGCGACGAGGCCGGCTGCCTCGGTGCCGCGCTGCTCGCGTCGGACCTGGTCGCGTCGGACCTGGTCGCGTCGGACCTGGTCGAGCGGGCCGCCGAGCCGGCTGAGCGGGCCGCCCGATGAGGATCGAGGGCCGGCTGGTCACCCCCGACGGGGTACGCGAGCACGGCCGCCTGGCCGTCGACGGCGACACGATCACCGAGGTGGCGACGACCGACGGCGGCCCGGCCGGGGTGCACGCGTCGGCATCGGCATCGGCATCGGCATCGGCATCGGCATCGGGCTGGATCGTGCCGGGCTTCGTCGACATCCACAACCATGGCGGCGGCGGACACACCTTCACCACCGGCGACCCCGACTCGGCCCGCCGGGCCGCCGCCTTCCACCTGGCCCACGGCACCACCAGCCTGCTGGCCAGCCTGGTCAGCTCGCCAGTCGAGCTGATGCGCGACGCCGTCACCCGGTACGCCCCGCTGGTCGCCGACGGCACCCTCGCCGGGCTGCACTTCGAGGGCCCCTACCTGTCGGTCGTGCGGTGCGGGGCGCAGAACCCGGCGTACCTGCGCGACCCGGAGCCGGACGAACTGGCCGGGCTGCTCGACCTCGGCGACGGCGTGATCCGGATGGTCACCGTGGCCCCGGAACGGACCGGCGCGCTGGCCGCGATCGCCCGGCTGGTCGACGCCGGGGTGGTCGCCGCGATCGGCCACACCGACGCCGGCTACGACCAGACCCGGGCGGCGATCGACGCCGGCGCCACCGCCGGTACGCACCTGTTCAACGGGATGCGCCCGCCGCACCACCGCGAACCCGGCCCGGTGTTCGCCCTGCTCGGCGACGACCGCGTCACCTGTGAACTGATCGCCGACGGGGTGCACCTGCACGACGGCACCCTCACCTTCGCCACGTCGGTCGGCGGCCCCGGTCGGACCGCGCTGGTCACCGACGCGATGGCCGCCGCCGGCATGCCCGACGGCGCGTACGAACTCGGCGGGCAGGCGGTGACGGTGTCCGACTCCGTGGCCCGGTTGGCCCGCGACGGGTCGATCGCCGGCAGCACGCTGACCATGGACGCGGCGCTGCGCCGGGCGGTCGCCGCCGGCATCGACATCGTCGACGCCGTACGGATGGCGGCCACCACCCCGGCGGCGACGGTCGGCCTGGCCGGCACGGTCGGCGCACTCGCCCCCGGGCACCGGGCCGACTTGGTCGAGCTCGACGACGACCTGCGGGTACGCCGGGTGATGCGCGCCGGCGTCTGGCAGTGAGCCACGGTCACCGGCTGGTCAGAATGCTGGCGGGCGGCAGTCGATAGCCGACTTGCTGGCCGTAGGTCATCAGGGGGCGCAGGGTCGGCAGCAGGGTGGTGGTCTCCGAACGCCAGTGGTGTCCACGGTTACCGTCGAGTCGGCGGTGCCGGGCGGATGTCGTCTGCCGCAGCCGTAGGGCGCGCAGTCGCAGGGACGCCGTGGACCGGCCGGAGCGCCAGTCGAGCCAGCGCAGCCACCAGTCCCGTAGTACGTCGATGATCACTTCTTCTCCTTGGTCAACAGTCAGGTCGCGGCACGTTTGGGCAGTCGGTAGAGTCCGTGAC
Organism: Micromonospora sp. ABR4_055; assembly: GCF_056160425.1. NCBI lineage: Bacteria > Bacillati > Actinomycetota > Actinomycetes > Micromonosporales > Micromonosporaceae > Micromonospora > Micromonospora sp. ABR4_055. The sequence continues at coordinate 17,202 of NZ_JBSWXD010000062.1, read as the reverse complement.
GCTGGACGAAGATCTCGCGCCGTTCCATGGCGTTGCCGTGGCGGTCCAGCACGTAGCCGGTGAGCCAGATCCAGCCGTCGTACGTCCACTTCCGGTCCACCGCGATCACCCGGAATCGGATGCCGCGGTCGTCGGCGAACTGGACGCTCGCCTCCCGCCCGATCAGCAACACATCTCCTGGGCTCGGTTCCGGGGTCCGGAGCAGCCGGTTGTTCACCGGGTCACCCGTCGCCACATGGCCTTTCCACGCCGTCGGCGCCTCGCTCCATCGGCCAGGTGGCGCATCCGCAGCTGGGGCACCATCTGGACTTCACTCGGAACGACCACAGCCCCGCGCAGAAGCCGAGCAGCGCCGCCCCGACGAACGCGCCGACGCCTAGCATCGAGACTTCCAGATGGGTTGGGTTGGCGTGAGGATCATGACCACCTCGTCTTCTCGTAGGTGTCGATCCACTCAGGTTCGCGCCGAGGACCGAGTGAGCACGGACCTCCTGTCCAACGCGCAACCCTTGCGGACGACTGCTCGCTGACGAGGTCCACTCTCGCCGGAGGGGAAGCCACGGCGTCACAACGCACTTTGCACGTCTAGGGACGTCCTGGTTAGGATAAAGTCGTCCCTCGAAGGGTTGCGAAGGGGTAGTCATGGCGAACGACCGTCTACGGGAAGCCGTCCTGAACGCCGGCCTGACACCGCTGAGTTTGGCTGAACGTGTCGGAGTCAGCCCCAAGACGGCCGAGCGGTGGATAACGCAGAACCGTGTCCCCTACCCACGACACCGACACGCCATCGCCGGCCTGCTGAAAGAGCGTGAGTCGTACCTCTGGCCCAACGCCGCATCACCCGAGCGCGTCGCACGGGTGGCGGAATCCGAGGTCGTGCACGTCTACTCCCGCCGGTCCGCCGTGCCGTACGACCTGTGGCGGCGACTGATCGAGCAGTCCAGCGAACGAATCGGCATTCTCGTCTACGCCGGCCTGTTCCTACCGGAACTGGTGCCTACCCTGATCCGAGACCTCAAAGAAAGGGCGCTAGCCGGTGTCGACGTCCGACTACTCCTCGGCAACCCGGAGTCGGAGGCCGTGGCCCAGCGAGGAGCCGAGGAGGGGATCGGCGACGCAATAGCGGGCAAGGTGCGCAACGTGATGGCCTTCTACAATCAGCTCCAGGACGTGCCAGGTGTACATGCCCGGTTCCACAGCACGACCCTCTACAACTCGATCTACCGGTTTGACAACGAGATGCTTGTCAACACGCACGCCTACGGGTTCCCCGCCGCACATGCCCCGGTCTTCCACCTCCGGCGACTCTCCGGAGGCGACCTGTTCGACACCTACGCCGACAGCTTCGACCGCGTCTGGTCCAGCGCCGCACCGATCTGGCCCCCGCAAGTGGCAGGCTAGGAGCCGTGGCCAGGACCGAGCACTTCAACAACCCGGACGCCCCCCGACCGAACTCGATCGTTGTCGCTGTGACCGCCTTCGTCCTCGACGCGGACGACCGCGTTCTCCTGGTACGCCGGACAGACAACGACCTGTGGGCGCTACCGGGCGGGGCGCAGGACTTCGGCGAGTACATCGCCGAGACAGCCGTGCGTGAGACCAAGGAGGAAGCCGGGGTTGACATCGAGGTGACCGAGATCGTCGGCCTCTACACCAACCCGAACCATGTCATCGAGTACAGCGATGGCGAAGTACGGCAGCAGTTCTCCATCTGCTTCCGCGCCCGGTACCTGTCCGGCGAACCCACCACGAGCGACGAGTCGTCCGAAGTTCGGTGGGTTGCCCAGGATGAGCTGAGCACGCTGACGATCCATCCGTCCATGCGGCTGCGCATCGATCACGGCTACGAGGGGCGTTCGAAGCCGTACATCGGTTAGGACACCGCGAGCCGATCCGTGGTCCGCCCGACGGCTTCCAGGCAACGGCCTGCACATGACGCCAACGCCGAGGCAGAGCCGCCGCTAACCGTTCCTCGGCAAGCTCAGCCGCTCGCGCCACCAGCCCCGACATACCCGGAGCGTACGGCGTCCCTAGACGTCCCCGCCAGGCTTATACGCGCCCGGTGCCGGCCGGCTGCCGGCGGTGCTGTGAGAACTTTCTGTACGTCTTCAAGGCGGCCCGCGAAGCGGGCCGCACGCGCCGCCGCCTGGACGCGTGGCCTTCCTTTCCCTTTTTCTCTCCCCCCCCCCCCCCGCGCCGCCGCCTGGACGCGTGGCCTCCGTTCCGCTGGCGCTCCACTACGGCCCACGCAACACGCCCGGCGGCTGGCGCGGAAAGCGGGATGCCCAACGGGTCGCCGCCGAATGGGTGGCCGAGGTGGGAGAGAAGTTCAGGGGTTGTGCCGGCAGCCGGCCGGGATCGGGTCGGGCAGGCGCACGGCGTGGTGGAGCGCACGCCGGGCGCGTCGGCAGGGTGCCGGCCGCGTGCGGGGGTTGCGGTTACTGCGCCTCCGGCGGGGGCGCTCTGTCAGCTCCGGGATGGGAAAGATCGTCGACGGCTCGCGGTCCGTGAGTGGTTGCGCGAGCCATCCCGCCCGCCATCGACCCGGGCAAGCCGAGCAGACCACCGCCCGACCCGCCAGCGTCCGTACGAGCCGTCAAGGCCGTCTTGACGTGGCGGGCCGGGCGGAGGCCCGCTCCCCAGGAGGGCGGGTCGACGGCAGACGGGATGAGAAAGTCAGCGGTCGAAGATTCTCACCGTTACCGCCAGCCCTTCGACCGTTGATTCTCGGCTCAGGTCCGCCTCTAGTCCACGGGGGCCGGGTAGGATTCCGTCATAGTCGAAGACAAGGCAGATTAGATGCTTGGCGCGCTGCTCTGTCTTGTACCGGTCCCGATCCACAATCAGCTCGTCGCCCAGACTGCGAGCCGTCATGCTTGGCCGCGCCCGCTTGATCTCGACAGCCAGCTCGAAGGAGGGAAGTAGGAAGTCGATCCGAGCTGCACCGCCGGCGACGTTAGGCGTCCACGTCTCAGGGCGCACGTCCTCAAAGAATAGAGCAAAAAGCCCTTTCAGGAGATCCTGGGCGTCATACTCATCCGCGACAGTGATCGTCGGTCGACCGCCGTGCCTGCGAGACAACTCTCTCTCGACGTCCCGCATCCGTTGCCCGATTGTCAGAATCGTGTCAACGGCATCTATCTGCTGCCCGGCGAATCGCACGCTTCCCGAACTTCTCTGGGTGCGGAGCTGTCCAGCCAAGAGTGCGCGCAGGATGTCTAAGTTCGCACGCGCTTTGGTTGTTGTGGAGCTATTGATAGCACCAAAGTCTCCGGATTTGAAGCGGTTTGCCTCCTCCTTGCCGGGAAGGAATGAGTAGAGCCCGACTTCGTTGAGTGAGGCAAGATTGTAGAACTTTGGATGCCTGACGTACTGGTCGCCATACATCTCGGCGACGATGTCATCAATATCATAGAGGAGGTGATCGGACGGCCTGTATGGAGGGTGCTCCTTGGAAGCGATAAAGCAATACCGCTTGGCGGGGGCGGCAAACCCGAAGATCGAGCTGTTCATATTCCAGTGGACTATGATAGATTCTCGATTTTCACTTAGATAGTCGTAGAACCGCTCCAGCAAGGAAATTTCTCGCCCCACCGCGTCGGTCTCTACAGGTAGGTCGGCTAGTGAAAAGGCTTCTCGGGTCCCGTTGTTCAGGCTTGCGACAGCTATGCAGGAGACAGTTGGGGGATGATCCGTTGCATCTGTCAGACTCTCGCAAGCATAGTGGACGGAGATTATCTCTCGTCCGTCATTGACGGCGTTCCGCAATTCACGCAACTTAGCCGGCTCAGATGTCACTTGACCTCGCCTCCTATGTCCGACTGAACAATCAACCGCTCGGGAAGGAGGACCGCGCTTAGCGGTGCCCCTTCTGTGGTGCCGCAGCCCGTGTCGATGCAAATCAGGGACTGCGAAACGAAAGCCCGGCCGCCTCGCTGCGCATAGTGTCCGCAGACCGTTAATGGCACCGGAGGTTGCAGGCGAGTTTGAAACAGCTCGAAGTGGGGTTCAAGGACCATCGCCCGGAGGTCTCTAGCATTCGGGCGACGCGGATCGTAGCCCATGTGACTGATCAGATACTCGGGGCTCTCTAGTAGGGCAGCCGTACTTCGTGACCTGACCGGTGTGGTGGGGTGTGGACGGACAGGGTGTGCGGCGACGGAGACGGCCACCGCATGATCGTCCGGTGTTGTGTGGACAACGAAGGATCACGAGGTGGCCGCAGCGGCCATGGTAGAGGCCGGTCGGGTCGAGGAGAACCTCGCCACGCTGATGGGAGACCTCGGCGCGTGTTTCGCCCGGGTCGAACCACTACGGCAGGCCGGCAAGTACGTCCGTGGCCTGATCGCCGACCTGCCACGCAAGAACTGCTGGACCCTCGCCGAACACGCCGGGGACACCACCCCCGACCGGATGCAACGACTCCTCGAACGCGCGGTCTGGGACACCGACAAGGCGATGGGCGTGGTCCGTGACTTCGCCGTGGCACGCCTGGCCGACCCGGACGGCGACAACACGCTGATCTTCGACGAGAGCGGCGTGGAGAAGACCGGCACCGGCACGTGCGGCGTGACCCGCCAGTACGTGGGCTGCGCGGGAAAGGTCACCAACGCCGTCAACCTGGTCAACGCCACCTACGCCACCCGCGCCGGCCACGCCCTGGTCGGCTCCCGCCTGTGGATCCCCGCCGCCGACCTCGACGACGACGCCCGCCGCGCCGCCACCGGCGTCCCCGCCGACACCGAGTTCGCGACCAAACCCCGACTCGCCACCGACCTGCTCACCGAGACACTCGACGCCGGCGTACCCGTGCGGTGGTGCACCGCCGACGCCGTCTACGGCCGGGACCGGCGACTACGCGACACCTGCGAGACCCGGGGAATCGGCTACAGCCTCGGCGTGCCGTGCTCGTTCCGGATCACCCTGCCCGGCTGGAAGACGAAGATCCGCGCCGACACCGCTGTCACCGCCCTGACCACCGACACCGCCTGGCAGACCATGTCCTGCGGGGCGGGTTCCAAAGGCGACCGCTGGTACGCGTGGGCGTGGATCGCCACCGCCGGCCCCCGCCACTACCTGCTCGTGCGCCGGAGCCTGGCTGACCCCGACGACCTGGCCTACTTCTACTGCTGGATACCGGAGCGTCTTCCGGCGACCCTGACCGCGTTGGTGAGGGTGACCGGCCGGCGGTGGACGATCGAGGAGGACCACGGCTTCGGCAAGGACCACTTCGGGTTCGACCAGTTCCAGAACCGGCTCCACACCCCGATCATGCGGCACATAGTGCTGGTCATGGCCGCGCTCGCCGTCTGCGCGGTCACCGCCGCCGACGCCGCGGCCGGGACCACGCCACCACCCCGACCCACCCACCCCAGCGAACCACCACCGGCCGACCTCGGACTCATCCGGCTGACCGTTGTCGAGATCAAGAGGCTGTACAACCTCGCTACCAGAGCCTGGCACAGCCTCGAACACCATCTCCGCTGGTCCTGGTGGCGCCGCCGCCATCAAGCCCGCGCCCGCTGGTACCACTACCGATCCAGACTCACATGATCAAGTCACGAAGTACGGCTGCCCTACTAGCGACGTAGATCCCGAGCTTTCGCAGGCCGACCGCGTGGAGCGATGCATCCGTAACGGTCAGCGCCCGCCCGGCGGCAGCCAACTCAGCAATCGCCTTCCGGAAGTGCGGAGGATACTGATAACTGGCAAAAATCTCCCCGAGTGTCCCATCGGGGTCGCTCAGGATGTAGCCGTCAGTGAGCAGGTGGAGCATGAAGAGGCTGCCCTGCTTTGACATCTCCTTCAAGGTGTTGATGTTGTATGCAGTCACGTTGACGTCCCCGTCGGAGTACTTACCGGGACGTGTTCGCACCACTTGGAGGACATCGATGTCGCTGTCTGTCCGGGCGGTGCCCCGTGCCTGGCTTCCGTACAGGGCAACAGCAACGAACGGCCCTCGTACCGCTGCCATGGCCCGCGCGATGACGTCCTGAGGCGGTTGCCTGGTACTAGTCGTGGCCTGGTCCAACGGCACGAGCGACGGGGTCATAACAGGAGCCTAACGACCTGCACCGACAACCTGATACGGGCAGACGCCTTCCTCCGCTCGTATGGCCGAGCGTCCGGCTGTGCTTGACGGCGCACATCAAGCGCTGGCCCTCCTCCACAGGGCCGCTTGAGTACGGCAGCGTCCCTGTCGTTGACACGTCCCAAACCGCCGGGCGCGCCGGACGCGAGTTGGAGCAGTCTTGCTGCGACGATGTGGGGGTAGGCGAGCGCCACCGACTGCCCCCACGTAGTCAGGCGATGAGGGGCGCGGTGAGCGTCGCGACAGCCGCAATGAGGCCAGCCGCCGCTGTGACCAGCCCTGTTACCGCCGTGGGGTAACCGATCCGTCGCCCGTAAACGTCTTCCGTTGCCTTGGCCGGTCGCCAGCGGCGGAGGCAGCGCGGTGAGCCCGCTACCAGGAGGTCGGTTCGACAGCAACGGTGACAGCAACGTGCCCGGACGAAGGACAGCCGTCGGCGGCCGGGCACGGACCGTGACCCGAATTCGCCGACGCGGACGGACCCTGCCGGGCGAAGCGCGCAGAGCGCGTAAGCGAGATGTCGCCGGTTCGAGCCCGGCCGGGGGCTCCAGCACAGACACGGCGGGACACCTTGACGGCAACGGTGGTCAGGACAGCCGTCCGTCGAGCTTGCCCAGGGCCCAGCAGCGACCCATCCCTCCATGCGACTGCGCGTCGATCACGGCTACGAGGGGCGTTCGAAGCCGTACATCGGTTAGGACACCGCGAGCCGACCCGTGGTGCGCTCGACGGCTTCCAGCAGTGTCGGTCTGGCCCGTACCCAGAATCTGGTGACCAGGTGATCCGGGCCATAGCGTTGCTCGATCTCCGCCAGCCGGTCCGCAACGGCGACGTCGTGTCCGTCCGGGCCGGTCGTCATGTCCGCGTACCAGAGGGCATCAGCGGTCAGCGACTGTTCCTGCGGGAACTCAGCGGCCAACTCGTCCCGGAGGCCGCGTTCCTCCGCCTCGAACAGTGCGCACGAGTGGTGAGCCACCAGAGCGGCCACGCGGTCGGATACCCCGACACGACGTAGCCACCGCCCGCCGTCAAGAGCGTGCAGGCCGGTATCGGCCACCCCGGGTGCGTACCCGACATCGTGCAGCCACGCGGCAGCGACGAGAACCTCAGCGTCCGTCGGGTCCAGGACGTGACTGACCTCGCCGGCCTTCCTGGCAACGGCCTGCACATGACGCCAACGCCGAGGCAGAGCAGCAGCTAACTGTTCCTCGGCAAGCTCAGCCGCTCGCGCCACCAGCCCCGACATACCCGAGAGCGTACGGCGTCCCTAGCGAAGCGGGCCGCACGCGCCGCCGCCTGGGCGCTCGGCCTGCAGTCCGCTGCCGCTCCGCTCCGGCCACGCAACACGCCCGGCGGCTGGCGCGGACAGCGGACACCAACCGGGCCGCCGCCGACCGTCAGCGTTGCGGAATGTGTGGTGTTGGGGCCGGCAGCCGGCCGGGGCGCGGCGTGGCCGAGGGGTGGATGCCCCTATCGCTTCTCGCGGTGCAGAGAGGGAGACCCCGAGACGGTGATCTTGGCTCGTCCTCCGCAGCGGGCTACCCGGAAACCCGGTATGGAGGTGCCAAGTCGCCTGCTGCCTCGATCAAAAAAACCCGGCCCCTCTAGGGAAAACCGGGTGGTATATACAGTGAACTCTAGCGCAGCCAGGTCCGACCTGCAACTGAAACTGGCGACAGGGCTCCTACCAGCCGGACGGGCGTACGTAGGTCCCGGCGGGGCTGACGACCGGGTCGCTGAGCTGGCAGGTTTGCAGCCCGCAACTCGACGCGGCACCGAACAGCGAGGGTTTACTGGTTAGAAGAGCCCGGCGGGGCGGTCCAGGTCACCGGGCACCCATGGCAGCCGTACGGTGTCCCACGGCACCCGCTGCAGCAGGCGCAGCAGCAGCCAGCCGAGCAGCAGCCCGGCGACCGAGTCGGTCAACCAGTGGTAGCCGAGGTAGACCGTGCTGCAGAACAGGACCGTCGCCGGCAGCAAGCGCAGCGCCAGGTAGCCGGGGAACGGCCGCCGGGCCGGGACCTGCCGGCCGTACGACCGCAGCAGACCGGTGATCAGCAGGGCGATCACCGCGTACCAGACGATCGCGTTGGTCACGTGCCCGGACGGGTACGCCATCGCCGGGGTCGCCTCGGTGAACAACCGCTCCGGGAACGGGTCGTCGAAGTCGTGCGGATAGCCCCGGGGCAGCAGCACCTTCATCGCGCCGACGCTGAGGTAGGTCGCCACCACCGCGCCGAGCACCGGCAGCAGCGGACGCACCGAACGGACCCGCCGGGCCAGCCAGAGCGCCAGCACGGTGGAGACCGGGATCAGCAGCCAGCCGCCCTGGCCGAAGAAGTTGAGCACCCGGGCCACCCAGTAGGCCACCGGCGGCCGGTGCGCGTCGACCCAGTCGCGTACCGCCAGGTCGGTGTCGAGGAACACCCCGGCGGCGAGCGCCCCGGTCAGCCCGGCCAGCGCGGCCAGCAGCACCGCGTCGAACCACCAGCCGGCCGGCGTCGGCCCGGGTCGCCGCGGCGCGTCGGCCGGCGGCGCGGACGGGCGGGTAGCGGTCGGCTCGGGCACGCCGGCCAGGTTACCGAACCGGTGCGGTGACGATGTCGTGTCGGTGCGGCGACAGCTTGACGGCGGGACCACCACGAAGACGCTGAATATGGATCAAATCAACAGTGTTAGCCGAGCCACGGCAGGCGGCATCCGGGCGTCGTACCCGTCATGCTTGATCCCGTGCGGATCACCTCGGCCCTTGTGGACCCGGCGCTGCTCGACCTGCCCTGGTCGACACCGCTGGAGCAGTGGCCTGCCGACCACCTGGTGGCGCTGCCGCAGGGCATCTCCCGGCACGTCGTCCGGTTCGTCAAACTCGCCGGCACCGTCTACGCCGTGAAGGAGACCGGCGAACGGGTCGCCGAACGCGAGTACGACCTGCTGCGCGCCCTGGAGCGCATCGACTTCCCGGCCGTCGAAGCGGTGGCGATCGTCGCCGACCGCACCGACGCCGACGGCGAACCGCTCGACCCGGTGCTGATCACCCGGCATCTGCAGTTCTCGCTGCCGTACCGGGCGCTGTTCTCCAACCAGCTGCGCCCGGAGACCCTGGCCCGACTGCTCGACGCGCTCGCCGCGCTGATCGTCAGGATGCACCTGACCGGCTTTTTCTGGGGTGACTGCTCACTGTCCAACACGCTGTTCCGCCGCGACGCCGGTGCGTTCGCCGCGTACCTGGTCGACGCCGAGACCGGCGCACTGCGGCCGGGCCTGTCCAACGGGCAACGCGGCGAGGACCTGGAGATCGCCCGGGTGAACATCTTCGGTGAGGCCCTCGACCTGCAGGCCGCCGGCCTGCTGCACGAGTCGATCGACCCGGAGACGGTCGCCGACGAGGTCGTCGCCCGCTACGAACGGCTGTGGCATGAGATCACCTACGAGCAGCACATCGAACGGGAGTCCCGGCACGACATCGAACGGCGGATCCGACGGCTCAACGAGCTCGGCTTCGACGTCGCCGAGGTGGCGATGTCGGTCGTCGACCGCGGCTCCTACCTGGTCCGGCCAAAGGTGGTCGACGCCGGCTACCACAGTCGGCGGCTGCTGCGGCTGACCGGCCTCGACGCCGAGGAGAACCAGGCCCGCCGGCTGCTCAACGACCTCGATGCGCACCGGGCGGAGAGCGACCTGACCGACGAGCAGCAGGCGGCGCACCGCTGGCTGACCGAGGTTTTCGAGCCGGTGGTCCGGGCGGTCCCGGCCCACCTACGCCGCAAGGTCGAGCCGTCGGAGCTGTTCGCCCAGGTCATCGAACACCGGTGGCGGCTGTCCGAGGAGGCCGGCCGGGACGTCGGGCTGGCCCCGGCGGTCCAGTCGTTCCTGGCGGACGTGCTGGTGCACTACCCCGACGAGCAGGCGGTACTCGGCGCCGAGGTGCCGGTCGCCTGACCGGCCCGGCCGGGATCCAGCGGGTAGGCCCGGATCGCCGACCCGGTTCAGGTCGCCGGCTCGGCCTCGTCGACCGGCTCCGAGGCCTGCTTGAGCAGCCAACTCAGCCCGGACCGGCGGGCCACCACGGTGATCCGGTCCCGGGCCCGCAGCCGGAAACCCGACGCCGGCAGCCACACCGGACCAGGCTCGCCGAACTGCGCGAACGCAATCACCCGTACGCCCGGATTGTCGCCGGCGGCGGCGAGCGACCCGCCGTCCAGCGCCGACCCGGCGGCGACGATCACCTCGGCGACCAGCAGCACGTGCCGGGCCACCGGAATGGTGGCGATCACCTCCCGGTCCATCAGCGCGGCGGCGAACGCCGGCGCCGCCAGGTACGACACGCTGCGCGAGATACCAATGTTGAAGGTGCGCTGGATCCGGCTGGCGAAATCGCCGTCGAACAGCCGCAGCACGACGTGCACGTCGCTGTGGATCTCCCGGGCGTACAGCGCCGCCTGCAGGTTCGTCACGTCGTCGGTGGAGACGATCACCAGCGCCCGGCAGGTCGCCACCGAGGCGGCGCGCAGCGTCTCCTCCTGGGAGCCGTCGCCGATGATCAACGGTATGTCCAGCTCCCGCGCGACCGGCACGCCCCGCGCGTCCGGGTCCTTGTCGACCCCGACCACCTCGACGCCGAGGTCGTGCAGCTGCCACATCACCCGGGTGCCGACGTTGCCGAGCCCGACGACCACCACGTGCCCAGCCCGCTCCGGCCGGGTCTGCCGGTCGGCTATCGCCAGCCGGGCGTTCACCAGACCGTCCACCACGGCGGCGGTGAGCAGCGGGATCAACGCCAGCCCGGCCAGGCTGAGCACCACCTGCATCACCTGTACGGCTGCCGACTTGCCCAGGTCCGGATCGGCTCCGCTGAGCGTCATCACCACGGTCAGGTAGACCGCCTCGGCGACGCTCACCCCCTCGGCACGTGACAGCAGCATGCCGAAGACCACCACCACCGCCAGTACGCCGAGCGTGGCCATCCCGATCTTGCGGGTGGCGAAGGACCGCAACGCCCGCACCGGATCCCGCCACAGCCGGGCGCGCTGGCGGGCGCGGATGATCCGCCGGGCCGCCCGGACCGGCGCCAGCTGGCTGCCGGCAGCCTCGGCCAGCACCAGATCGGCGGTGTGCTGGTCGGCCGGCAGCACCCGGGGGCGGCCGGCGTCGCTCAGGTCGGCCAGCCCGCAGATGACGTGCTCGGGGCGGACCTCGTCGCGCTGCGCCACGTGCAGCGTCCGGCCGCCGTGGCGGAAGTGGGTCGGCGAAACCACCCCGAGGGCGGCCGCGACAAAGGCGGGTGCCGCCATCGACGCGTCGGACAACACCTCGCAGTCGACGAACAGCCGCTTCACCCGGCTGCCCAGCCGGGTGTTGAACATCCGCATCACCACCCGCAGGTCTGGCTCGACCTCCTGGGCGCACAGCGCGGCGTTGATGTTGCCGACGTCGTCCTGGTTGAGCAGCGCCAGGCCGCGCGCGCCGGCCAGCCCGGCGCTGCGGAACGTCTGCTCGGTCAGCCGGTCGGCCCGCAGCAGCCGGATGCCTTTGATCGACCGCATGTCCGGACCGTCCGGTCGGGGCCGGGTCGGCACGATGACCGTCACTGTGGCGGCCGCCGCTACCAGCTCGCCGACCAGCCGATAGGCCAGCGGGTCGTGTCCGCAGACGACGTAGTGCGGCTGGTTGTCGCCGTTGCTGCGCAGCCGACCGCCGACGGCGCGGCGGGCGCGGTCACGCCACGGGTCGACAGCCATGGTCCGGATGGTAGCCACCGACGGCACGCGCGGGGTGACCGCAAAGTCGCCTCCCGGCGGGACCGGACCGGCACACTGGACCCGGCATCCGGCCCATCACCGCAAAGGGGAGGACGAACTCTTGGGACTGTCCCGAACGGTCGGCCGGCTCTTCGGCGTACGGTCCGAGCTGGTCCGAGCGGATCCGGCCGGCACCGACCGGGTGGCCGCAGGCACCGACGCGCTGGTCGTCGGCGGCGGCATCGCCGGCATGTGCGCGGCGATCGTCCTCGCCGAACGCGGCGTACGGGTCACCGTGCTGGAAGGCGCCGCCCAGCTCGGCGGACGGCTGGCCGCCTGGCCGGAGACGCTGACCGACGGTACGGTTCAGCCGGTCGACCACGGTTTCCACGCGTTCTTCCGCCAGTACTACAACTGGCGGGCGATCCTGCGCCGGGCCGACCCGACACTCGGCATGCTGCGCCCGGTCGACGGCTATCCGGTGTGGTCGGCGCAGTGGCCGCCGGAGGAGTTCGGCCGGTTGCCGACCACACCGCCGCTGAACCTGCTCGCGCTGCTGCTGCGCAGCCCGAGTCTGCGGCTGCGCGAACTACGCGAGATGGACCGTCGGGCGGCGATGCCGCTGCTGGCCTACCATCCGGACCGGACGTACGCCGAGCTCGACCACCGGTCCGCCGCCGAGCTGCTGGACTCGCTGCGGCTGCCGGACCGGGCCCGCGCCATGCTGTTCGAGGTCTTCTCCCACTCGTTCTTCAACCACGAGCGGGAGATGTCCGCCGCCGAGCTGGTGGCCAACTTTCACTTCTACTTCCTGGGCAACCCGGAAGGGCTCGGCTTCGACGCACCGGAGCAGGACTACGACGCCGCGATCTGGCAACCGCTGCACGAACATCTGCGCCGGCACGGTGGCCGGGTGGTCACCGGCGACGTGGTGCACACCGTCATCCCCCGGCGGGCCAACGGGTGGCAGGTGCGGTCCGCCTCCGGAGCCGCGCACACCGCCCGGTACGTGGTGCTGGCCGTTGACCCGCCGGCGTTGCGCACGCTGCTGGCTGACTCGCCCCGGCTGGCCGAGGCCGCGCCGACGTTGGCCGAGCGGGTCGGCTCGCTGGTCGACGCTCCTCCGTACGCGGTGGCCCGGCTCTGGTTGAGCGGCGATGTCGCCCCAGACCGGCCGGTGTTCAGCGGCGTCTCCCGCCAGCCGACCCTGGACTCGGTCACCCTCTACCACCGGCTGGAGCGTCAGGCGCGGCAGTGGGCGCAGCGCAGCCGGGGCGCGGTGCTCGAACTCCACGCGTACGCCTGCCCGGAGCAGGTGCCGGCCGAGTCGCTGGCCGACCGGATGCGTGCCGAGCTGGCGGCGCTGTGGCCGGAGGTGGCCGACCTGCCGGTACTGGAGTCACGGGCGCGGGTCGAGGCGCAGGCCCCGGCGTTTCCGCCCGGGGCGGCGGCGGGGCGGCCCGGCGTGGTCACCGACGCGGACGGGTTGTTCCTGGCCGGCGACGGGATCGACACTGATCTGCCGAGCGCTTTGATGGAACGGGCTGCGGTGACCGGGATCCTGGCCGCGAACCACATCCTGCGTCGGGAGGGCGCGGCCACCGAGCCGCTGCGGACAATTCGGCGCTACGGGCTGTTGGCGCGGGAGCGACACCCGTCAACGTCGGCCGACGTCGGCCCGCCGCAGTAGTGGTAGTGCGGCGGACCGACGTCGGTCAGTTGTCCGTCAGCTGGTCTGCTCGACCGCGTCGCGGATCTCGACGAGCGAGCCGGCGGCTTCCTCGCCGGTGCTGAAGTAGAACACGTACATCACCAGCGCGCCGCGGCTGGCCCAGACGCAGACCCCGCCGGGGATGCCTTCCAGGTCGGCGTCGCCGCACCGCGCCGACCCGCCCTTCGGACCGGCGTCGACGTCGGTGACGTCGGTCATCCCGAGCCCGGTGGCGTCGCCTTCGGTGGCGTCGGCCAGCTCCTGGTCCGGGTCGGCCATCACTCCGGATACACCGGCGATCATGACCAGGTTCTCCTGCTCGATGTCGCCGTAGAAGGCACCGATGCTGCTGGTCGACTCGGGCACGTCGGCGGCCAGCCCGGTGGCGACCTCCTCGGCGAGGCCCTGGAAGGTCGGGTCGGTGTTCAGCTCGCGGCCGGCGAGGGTGTCCGGGGTGACCAGCCGGGTCTGGGTCGCTTCGATGACCTCACCGACGGTGTCCCGGACGAGGAAGAAGGTGACAGCCGCCCCGCCGAGGCAGAGCACCAGCACGGCGGCGATCACGATCAGGATGATCCGGCCGGCCTTGGACTTCTTGGGCGGCGGGGCCATCGGAACGCCGGGCTGGCCGGCGTAGGCCGGCCCGGGAGCGGCTCCAGCCGGCGGCACCGGCTGCCCGGCGGGCGCGCCCGGGTACTGCGGCTGAGAGGGGTCAGACATGTTCTACCTACTTCTGATGAGGGCCCCGTGACTCCTGACCGGCAGGCGGCTCGGAGCTTTCCTGGCAACCCGCTGTACGCGGGGCCGGCCGATCGTAACGGTGGGCGGCGACAACTGAGTCCCCCGACAGGAACCGACGGGATGGAATCACCACCGAACCGTTACCCGGGGCAGGAGCCACCCCAGGACGGCCGGAGCCGGGGCCGGCGCGCAGTCGCCGGACGAACTCGGGTCTGTATGCGGTGCCACCATATGGGGTCGGGGCACTCGTGCAGCTTGATGCCGGACACGAATCAAGATGCACCTGTGGCATCAGGTCTGCGGAAGCACCTTACAGTCAGCAGCGACGCTGCCGCCGCTGCCATTACAGCACCAGTCGCGACAGATCAAGTCTGGCACTGCTCGATGTGAACTAGATCACTTGCAATGCATTGCACGCCAGGGCTGAATTAGTTCAGCATTGACTCTATGCAGACCATGCAGTGGAGTGACGCGGCACGCGCACCGCGTGATGTTGCATCTGCGGTCGAGTCGTCAGGCGAAGTTCGGCTGGAGCGCCGAGGGGACGGCGTTCCCTTCGTGATCATGCGGGAAGATCGCGCCCAGCAGGCACGTCAGGGGATCGAGACGAGCACGCGGTTACTCCGCAATCTCTTCCAGCTTGGCGGCGAGGAGCTGATCACGGAGGCCTTGGTAGACGCCTTCCCATGGACCAACTTCCTTCCCGAAAAAGATCGCATTACCTTCGTCAAGGAGTTCATGTGGACCCTTGAAGCATGCAGCGATCTTGATGCATGGACTCCATTCGGGAGGATGATTCACGAATGGCAGCAGACTGCGGCGATTCACGCTGACCCGGCGCTCGCCCAAGAACTGTCCCGCGCGGTAGACTCCGACCTCGGTCCTGTACCTGCGCCGATGGTGTCCGAGGACGCCGGGTAACTTGTGGCAGGCGTGGGAGGCTCTGACCTACGGCCCAACAGATCCGGACAAGCCACACCGACAGCATCGGCTAAAGGGTGAGCCAGGAAGCCGCATGGTCCAGGGCGACGGTCTGGAGCAATGGCAGTACGAGGTAACGAGCGGCGGGAGAATCTGGTACTGCCCGGACGTCGCAGGCAGGGCCTCTGCCTGCAGCACCACCAGCAGACAGCCGTGTGATGCGCCAAGCCACCGGCAAGCTCAGCGGACTGCCGTCGTCACCAGCGTTTGCTCTCGCCGCGTCCCGCCGTGCGTCACACGGCGGGACCTGCGGGGCGGTGCTGGAGCCCCCGGCCGGGCTCGAACCGGCGACATCTCGCTTACAAGGCGAGTGCTCTGGCCAACTGAGCTACAGGGGCAGCGCTTCGTTCAGCGTCAGCATAGCCACTGACGTGGCGATACCGCTGCATCGGCCGCTCTGTCCAATCGATCTTTCCCGTTCTGCGTACGGGTGTCCGCCGCTCCGGCGGTCGCCGTCGACCTCCGGCCGAGGGTGACAAACAGTGGCATACCCCACCCCTGTGTCCGTTTTGGTCGGTTATCCGAGGTAGTTGCGGGCCGTCCCGGTCTTGGCAGCCAGGCAAATCCCGTTTACCGTGGCGTGACACGTGCGACACGTCGCCCTGGCGGCTGCGAGTACGCGTGGGCCGGCGCTCAGAGCGCCGGTCGCTCCTTCACTCGGATCGTCCGGCACGTTCCTGCCGGTGAAAGGAAGCACTGACCATGGCTACGGTCACCTACGACCAGGCGTCCCGCATCTACGCGGGCACCGAGCGACCCGCTGTCAACAAGCTCGACCTCGAGATCGGCGACGGCGAATTCCTCGTGCTGGTCGGCCCCTCCGGTTGCGGTAAGTCCACCAGCCTGCGGATGCTCGCCGGTTTGGAGGACGTCGACGAGGGCCGCATCCTCATCGACGACCGCGACGTCACCCACCTGCCGCCCAAGGCCCGCGACATCGCGATGGTCTTCCAGAACTACGCGCTATACCCGCACATGACGGTGTACGAGAACATGGCCTTCGCGCTGAAGCTGCGCCGGACCTCGAAGTCGGAGATCGACCGCCGGGTCAAGGAAGCCGCCGCTCTGCTGCAGCTGGAGGAGTACCTCAACCGCAAGCCGAAGGCGCTCTCCGGTGGTCAGCGCCAGCGGGTCGCGATGGGTCGGGCGATCGTCCGGGAGCCGCAGGTCTTCCTGATGGACGAGCCGCTGTCGAACCTCGACGCGAAGCTGCGGGTGCAGACCCGTACCCAGATCGCCTCGCTGCAGGCCAAGCTGGGGGTCACCACCGTCTACGTCACCCACGACCAGGTCGAGGCGATGACGATGGGCCACCGGGTGGCGGTGCTGCTCGACGGCGTGCTGCAGCAGGTCGACACCCCGCGGAACCTGTACGACGTACCGGCGAACGTCTTCGTCGCCGGCTTCATGGGCTCCCCCGCCATGAACATCAAGACCGTCCCGCTGACCGAGCAGGGTGCCGTCTTCGCCGACCTGGTCGTCGAGCTGAGCCGCGAGCAGGTCGAGGCGGCCAAGGCCAACGGCGGCGGCAACAAGGTCACCGTCGGGTTCCGTCCCGAGGACTGCGACCTGGTCGGCGCCTCCGAGGGCGGCATGCCGATGTCGGTCGAGCTGGTCGAGGACCTCGGCTCGGACGCCAACGTCTACGGCTATGCGACGCTCGACGGCAGTTCGGAGCGGTTCGTGGTGCGGACCGACCGCCGGCACATGCCGCGGATGAACGACACCGTGTTCGTCCGCCCCCGTCCGGGCCAGCACCACGCGTTCCACGCCGCCAACGGCCAACGGCTCTGACCGACCGCCGCCCCGGCTGGCGAGTCACGACATTTGGCTCGTCGCGGGGGGGGGGGGGGGGTGGTAGGGGGGGGGAGGGGAGAGAAAGAGGGGGTGGGGGGGGGGGGGGGGGGGGGGGGGGGGGGGGGGGGGGGGGAGGAGGGGGG
>NZ_JBSWXD010000061.1:0-35965 GCF_056160425.1 Micromonospora sp. ABR4_055 | reverse complement strand
CCCCCCCCCCCCCCCCCCCCCCCCCCCCCCCCCCCCCCCCCCCCCCCCCCCCCCCTCCCCCCCCCCCCCCCCCCCCCCCCCCCCCCCCCCCGGTAGATCCGTCAATGGTGGTGAAAACAGGTTCCGGCGCAGGTGACGGTCGCGTCGAAGCCGCTGTTCCACCGGTCCTGCACGGTGCATGCGGCGGTGCAGGCCGGCGTGCCGCTTGAGGTAGAGCACCGCTACCCGACCGAACTCGCCGCCGTTGGGCTGGTCGTAGGTGCCACCGTGCCCGATGCTGAGGTTGCCCGTGAAGGCGGGCAACCCGGCCGGCAGCATGCCCCAGTCGTCGATGACGTTCGGGTACGCGATGTCGCTGGGCCCGCCGATGAAGTAGGCGACCGGCTCGGTCAGTCTCTTGAGCTGGTAGTCGTCGGCGTCGTTCAGCAGACCGCTACTGAAGATGCCGGTGGTGGTGACGCGCGGGTCGTGGGAGACGGCGTAGGCCTCCAGCCCGCCGCAGGAGAAGCCCGCGACGGCGACCTTTGTCGTGTCGAGCTTGTCGTAGTACTTGCTGCCCGGCCGGGCGTTCTCCGCCACGGCCAGTCGTTGGACCGGGTGAGCATCTGGGAGGTGGTGGAGCCGGGCCCGTTCGGGGCGCCGTTGGCGATGGCGACGGACGGGCGCCGGAGCTCAGCGAAGTGCCGCTTCCGCGAACGGTGCGATTGCACCCACCGGGCCGGCACCGCCTCGCCGGTCAGGTCCGTCGTTCGTAGACGACGACTGGGACGCCGCCCGGGTCGACGACCACCGACCGCCGCTCGTGCGGGCCCGACACGGGCTCCCCGACGGACGCGCCGGCCGCGGTCAACTCGGCGACGCAGCTGTCGAGGTCGTCGACCTCGACGCTGAGCAGGGTGCGGCCGGCGACGGGCTGCTGTGACCCGGCGGCCAGGCCGATGGTCACCGTCCCGTCGGTGAGCGCGACGTACCGGTCGCCGTCGCGGAACCGCACCGTCAGCCCGAGCCGGGTGTAGAAGTCGACCTGCGCGGCCAGGTCCCCGGCCGCAACGATGACGTGGCCGATCCTCACCGCCGGAACCTCGGCATCACCTCGCGGGCGAACCGTTCGACGATCTCGACGGACCGCTCGATCGGCAGTCCGAGCCACTGGGCGCGGAAGACGAAGTGGTTGAAGCCGGCGGCGGCGAAGTCGGAGATCTTCGCGGCGATGTCGTCGGGCGAGCCGAAAAAGAGCGCCTTCTCCTTGATCGCCTCCCACTGGGACTCGAAGTAGTCCATGCCGTACTGGACGTACTCGCCGTACGATCGGCGGACCGCGTCGCCCGCCATGGCGTGCGCAGCGTCGGCGGAGTCCGCGACGCACAGGTCCCGGTGGATCGGGAAGACCGCGTTGTCGTCGTCGAAACCAGCCGCGCGGCGCTGTTCCCGGTATTCGGTCAGGTTTCCGACGGCCCAGTTGCGGCGCACGTTGGACGGGGCGAGCCACGGCAGGCCCTGACGGGCGATCCGGGCGATGCCGGTCGGGCCGTTGGCACCGACCCAGACCGGCGGGTGCGGCCGCTGCCGCGGCAGTACGCTGCACCGCACCCCGTCCAGGGTGAAGTGCCGCCCCTGGTGGTGGACGGGCTCACCGGTCCACAACCGCTGCATCACCGCCAGCGCCTCGTTCATCCGCGACACCCGGGTACGCCGGTCGACGCCGAACGAGGAGAACTCGGCGTCGCGGTAGCCGGAGCCGATGCCCAGGACGAACCGGCCGCCGGACATCTGGTCGATCGTGGCGATCTCCTCGGCCCAGTGCACCGGATGTCCAAGGGGCAGGATGAGGATGCCGGTGCCGATCTGCATGCTGCCGGAGTGCTCGACGAGCCGGCTCAGCAGCGGCATCGGCTGGGGTGTGGCCAGCGACGACAAATAGTGGTGGATGCCGAACACCGAGTCGTAGCCGAGGTCGCGGATGTGCTGGACGTACTCGACCGTCTCACCGGTCCGCCGCTGCAGGTCGTCGCCGAGCTCGTACTGATGGTCGAGGAGAATGCCGAACTTCACGACCGCGCCTACTTCTCGCGCGACCGGGTGTCGCTGAGCCGGAAGTACGGTGCGACCAGCCGGTCCCGGTCGGCCAGCGCCCGGCCGATGCCCTTTTCCCGGCGCTCCTTGAGGAAGTTCCAGTCCCCGTCGTCGAAACTGACGTTGGTCGCCCAGCCGTGCCCGACCCAGCCGGTCATCGCGCCGAGGCCCTTGCCCCGGGCCTCCATGACCAACTGCATCATCGACTTGCCCATCATCAGCGAGTCCAGCGGCATGACCGCGATCGCG
The DNA here is from genome assembly GCF_056160425.1 of Micromonospora sp. ABR4_055. Classification (NCBI taxonomy): domain Bacteria; kingdom Bacillati; phylum Actinomycetota; class Actinomycetes; order Micromonosporales; family Micromonosporaceae; genus Micromonospora; species Micromonospora sp. ABR4_055. The sequence continues at coordinate 33,643 of NZ_JBSWXD010000061.1, read as the reverse complement.
TCGGCGTAGTCGTCGACCCAGCGCTGCAGTTCGTCACGTTCGACCACCTTGGTGACCAGGCCCTTGCGCTCGCCCTCCTCGGCACCGATGGCCCGCATGGTCAGCATGACGTCCTTCATCGTGGTCAGGCCGACCTTCTCGATCCAGTGGTACATGTCCTGTGGGGCGGGACCGAGGTAACGGAACGCCGGATGGGTGAACCGGGCGTCAGGGCTGGCGATGACGATGTCAGCCGACAGCGCGATCTGGAAATGGCCGCCGTAGCAGTACCCCTGCACCTGGCAGATGGTCGCCTTGAGCGACTCGATGATCGGACGGGTGAATCCGGAGCTGAGCACGTTGCGGTCGGGCAGGATGCGTTGCCGCTGCGCCGGCCGCCGCCGCGATGCCTTGTCGGTGCCGGTCCGGTAGCCGATGTAGTGCCCGAGTTCGGCGGCGTCGGCGCCGGTGCCGAAGTGTTCACCTTCGCCCTTGAACACGATGACCTTGACCCGGTCGTCGGTCTCGGCCTCGCGGACCAGGTCGCCGACGCGTTCGAAGGCGGCCACCGGAATGGCGTTGAGCCGCTCGGGACGGTCGAAGGTGATGGTGGCGACCGACCGCTGCTCGTCGACGTCGTACCGGACGTACTTCGCCAGGACCTCGGGGTCGACCTCCATGTTCTCGACGTCCCACTGTTGTTCCAGAAGTTCGGCTTCGGTCTTCTTCACGGCGAGTTCCTTAGGTCAGCTGGCACGGAAGGCGGGCATCACCTCGGCGGCGAACAGCCGCAGCGAGGCGCGCAGTTTCCCGGTCGGCATGCCGAGCCAACCGGGGCGGAAGATGACGTGGTCGAACCCCAGCTCCCGCAGGGCGGAGATCCGCTCGATGAGGAAGTCCGGTGAGCCCAGCAGCAGCGTGTTGCGGACCAGTTCGTCGAAGCGGTCCCGCTGCCAGCGCAGCGCCGGGTACTCGGCGTAGGTGGCGTACTCCCGCCGGGCGTGCGGCAGTGCCTCGGCCACGGCCTGCTCGGTGCTGGGCGCGCAGTACAGCTCGACCCCGACCGGGCGCTGCACTGTCGTCGGGTCCCGGCCGTACTCGGCCAACGCCTCCTCGTAGACGGCCCGATGCTCGGGCAGGAACCGGCGGCTCGGTGAGTTGCCCGGCGCGTACCAGGCGTCGCCGAGCCGGGCGGCCCGGCGGACCGCTTTCCTGCCGCCGGCACCGATCCAGATCGGTGGTCCGCCCGGGGTCAGCGGCGCGACGCCGATGGTCGCCTCGGTCTGCGGGTAGAACTCGCCGTCCCGGGTGACCGGCCGCCCGGTCCACAACGCGCGGATCAGCCGGATGCTCTCGTCGAAACGCCGGAACCGGGTCTGCGGGTCGATCCCGAACGCGGCGAGCTCGTTGTCCCGGTACCCGGCGCCGACGCCGAGGACCACCCGCCCACCGGAGAGGTGGTCCAGGGTCGCGAACTCCTCCGCGACGTGCACCGGGTGGAACATCGGCAGCAGCAGGATGCCGGTGCCGAGCAGCATGTCACCGGAGCGCGGAATGAGGCTGGCCAGCATCGAGATCGGCTGCGGGGTGGCCAGGTTCGACTGGAAGTGGTTGATCGTCCACACCGAGTCGTAGCCCAGTTCAGCGGCGAGTTCGACGGTGCCGAACAGCTCGGCCAGGTGCCCACCGAGGTCGTCGCCGTGCGGATACTGGTGCGAGGCCATGATGCCGAACCTCATCCGGACGCACCCGCCCGCGTCGTGGCCGGCGTCGCTCGGCTGATCTTGCCGGTGGCGCTGCGTTCCAGTGCGGCGACGAACTCGATCCGGCGGGGCGTCTTGAAGTGGGCGAGCCGGTCCCGGGCGTACGCAACGAGGCGCTGGGAGAGTTCGGTGTCGGTCACCGCGTCGTCGGTCCTGCGCACCACGAGGGCGACCGGTATCTCGCCGAGCCGGTCGTCCGGTCGCCCGAGCACCCGCACGTCGCTGACCAGCGGATGCCTGCGCAGCTCGTCCTCGATCTCCTCGGGCCAGACCTGGAAGCCACCGCATTTGATCATGTCCCGTTTCCGGCCGACCAGGAACAGCACCCCGTCGTCGTCGACGTAGCCGATGTCACCGGTGTGCACCCAGCCGTCCCGGACCAGTTCGCGGGACGCGGCGTCGTCGTCGACATAGCCCTTGGTCAACGCGGAGCGGACCACCACCTCGCCTTGTCGGCCGGCTGGCAGGGCGGCACCGGTCTCGTCCCGGATCTCCAGCTCCACCCCCGGGTAGACCCGCCCGGCGGAGCCGGGTTTCCAGCGGCCGGCCTTCATGTCCCGTCCGGTCCAGCCGGCGATGTGCCCGGCTTCGGTCGATCCGTAGTTGACCAGGATCGGCACCTGGTACCGCTCCTCGAAAGCTCGGCGCAGCGACCACGAGATGGCCTGACCGGCCACCAGGACGGACTTGACCCCGTCGAAGGGCAGGTCCCGTTCGGCGTACACGATGTCGTAGACCATCGTGGGCAGGAAGAAGAAGTTGTCGAACCGGAACCGGTCCATCAGGTCGGCGAGCCGGTCGACGCCGAACCTCTCCCAGACCACCGCCGGACGACCGACGAAGAAGGCGAACAGCAGCGAGTGCTGACCGCCGCTGTGGAACAGCGGCAGGGCGATGAGGTTCGGCCTGGCCGCCGCCGGGGCGGTGCCTTCGGCGTCGGTGCCGGTGGCGACGCAGGCCAGCCGCATCAGCGAGTCGCGGGTCCCGCCGTGGGTGACGCTGACCGCCTTCGGCCGGCCGGTCGTCCCGCCGGTGAACAGCACGCAGGCCTCGGCCTGCGGGTCGACGTCGACTGCCGGCACCCGGACCTGCCGACGCCAGGGCAGCGGCTCGACGTCCGCTTCCCCGACGCCACCGGTCGCAGGGCGCAGCTGCGCGACGCGGCGGATCGCGACGCCGGCTCTGGCGCTGGCGAGTTCGGCGACCACGTCCGGGCTGCGCCCGTCGACGAGCAGCAGCCGAGGGCTGGTCTTGGCCAGCGACTCGGCGAGTTCGGCCGCGTTGTACAAACTGCTGACGGTGACCGGGACCGCGCCGAGCTTCCAGCAGCCGAAGAGGAAGAAGACGATGTCCGGGCCGTTGGTCAGGTAGCAGGCCACCCGGTCGCCGGCGCTCACGCCCTCGGCCCGCAGTGCCACGGCCACCCCACCGGCGAGCAGGTCGATCTCGTCGAACGTCCACGACCGACCGTCCTCGCCGTACAGGCCGACGACGTCGGTGCGGTCGGCGCGACGCCGTTCCAACACGCGGGCCAGATTGTCGGCGTCCGGTGGGGCCATCACTGGGTCGGTGCTCATCGGGCGACCTCCGGCGCGGCTGGCGACGCGGGTCGTGGCCCGGCGAGTCGGGGGACGACCTCCGCACCGAAGCGGGCGAGCTGCTCCATCGCCTCGGCCTGGCTGGCGCCGACGAACTGGTGCCGCAGCGAGACCTCGGTGATGCCGAGTTCGGCCTCCCAACGCCGCAGCTTGTCGACGATCTCGTCCGCAGAACCGACCAGGCAGTCCTGCGCCAGATACCGGTCGATGTCCAGGGACTGGGCGCCGTCCCAGGACCGGTATCCGGCGTACTGGCGCTGCAGATGCGGTCGGACGGCCTTGACCGCGGCGGGGTAACTGTCGCCGATGAACGCCTCCCGGCTCATCGGGTACTCACGGTCGAGGGTGAAGCCGCGGTCGACGAGTTCGCCCCGGTAGACGCCGAGCAGTCGGGCGAGCTCCGCGTCAGTGCCCTTGGGGCCGATGAGCCACGGCGCGTCCAGTCGGGCGGCGCGGCGGACCGCCGGCTCGGCGAACGCACCGATCCACAGCGGCGGGCCGCCGGGCTGCACCGGGCGCAGCGCCAGCGACGCGCCGGGGACTTCGCCCCAGCTGCCGGCGATGTCGATCGTCTCGCCGTTCCACAGCGCCCGCAGGATCGGAACGTACTCGCGTAGTCGGCGCAGCCGGTCGGTCCATTCCACGCCGAACGCGGCGGTCTCCCGTTTGCGGTAGCCGGCACCGACGCCGACGGTCAACCGTCCCCGGCAGAGCACGTCGAGGGAGGCGAGGTCCTCGGCGAGCGCGACCGGGTTCAGCAGCGGTGCGAGCAGCACCCCGAAGCCGATGCGTACCCGGGTGGTCGCCCGCGCGAGGTAGCCGGCCAGCGGCACCGGCTGGACGAACGCGGACCTGGCGAGGAAGTGGTGGCCGAGGTAGACGGCGTGGAAGCCGGCCGCCTCGGCGGCGGTGGCCTGGTCCAGTACCTGGTCGATACCGTCGGAGGCGCTGGTCGACGGATCGAACTGGGCACTGAGGAAACAGCTGACCTTCATCCGATGACCGCCTGGGCGGCGGAGGTCGTCAAGACGTCATCGGCCGGGTCGTGGCCGTCGGTCCGGCGGCCCGTCTGGTCCGCCGCGCGAAAGTGCGGGATCACCTTGGTGGCGAACTCCTCCATGGACTCCAGCGCGCTCCGCCGGTCGAGCGACGGGATGCGCAGCCAGCCGATGTAGTGGTTGATGCCGAGCTGCTCGCGCAGCATCTCGATGGTCTCGATGACGCGCTGCGCCGAGCCGAAGTTGCCGCCGTGGGTCAGGGTCTGCTCCAGAGTCAGCAGTTCGATGTTCTTGGCGACCGCCGCGTAGTAGGACCGCTCCTGCTCGATCGCCTCCTCCGAACCCGGGATCACCTTGCCGACGGACTTGTAGTAGTTCATCGCCGCCGAGGCGGCTTCACGCAGGCCGTCCTCGCCGTCACCGCACCACACCTGTTGCATGAAGGGCAGTTCGTAGGTGGTGACATCGAAACCGTTGGCCTGCATGCTCTGCCGGTAGAGGCTGAAGTTCTTCTGCATGATGCCCAACGGCGTGAAGTTCGGTGAGGTGATGATCGGCTCGCCGACCGCGCCGCGCTCCCGGAAGCTGTCCGGGGATACCGTGCCCTGCAGGATCGGCGGACCGCCGGGGGTGAACGGCCGGGGGTAGGTCGTGACGTCGTCGAAGTGGTAGATCTCGCCGTGGTAGGAGAACTTCTCCTGGGTCAGCGCCAACCGCAGCACCTCCAGGGTCTCCTGGTAGCGCTGCTTCGACTCGGCCAGGGCGATCCCGAAGCCGGCGAACTCGGCCGGCTGGTAGCCACGGCCGACCCCGATGGTGACCCGACCACCACTGAGCACGTCGAGCGCCGCGATGTCCTCGGCCAGCCGCAGCGGGTGGTGCAGTGGAAGCACCAGCACGGCGGTGCCGATCGTGATCCGGCTGGTCCGCTCGGCGACGGCCATGCCGAAGTTGACCGGGCTGCCGAGGATGCCGTACTTCGAGAAGTGGTGCTCGGCCAACCAGATCGAGTCGAAGCCGAGCTCGTCGGCCAGCTGGATCTCGTCGAGAGTCTCCCGTAGCACCTGATGGTCCGATGCCCCGTCGGCCACCGGGAACAGGTTCATGATTCCGAACTTCACGACCACTCCTCGTTTATTCCGACCAGCCGGTATGTTACCGCTGCGCTTCTGTCACTGCAAGGTCTGCGCAGGTCAGCGCACTAGTCCGTACGGTGCCCCGAACCCACCCGGCGCGCCTCGACCCGCAGCGCGCCGGCCCGGTGCCGGTGCCATCGGCCACGGCCGGCCCGGGCGTCGAGCACCAACGCCCGACGCAGGAACAGATGCGGATCCGCTTCCATGGTGATACCCATCCCGCCGTGCACCTGGATTCCCCGCTCGGCGGCGAAGACCGCGGCCTTCCCCGCCGCCGCCTTGGCGGCGTGCACCTGGATCCCGGCGTCCGGACGATGGTTGTCGACCGCCCAGGCGGCGTAGAGCGTCAGGTCCCACGCTGCCTTGCGCGTGGTGGCGGCCTCAGCCAGCTGGAACGCCACCCCCTGGAACGACCCGATCACCCGGCCGAACTGCATCCGGGTGCGGGCCTGCTCGGCGGCCAGCTCGATCGCGCCCTGCGCGACGCCGCACAACTCGGCGGCGACCACCAGGGTCGCCCGCCACAACCCGGTGCCGACCGGATCGAGCCGTTGCGGCATGGACAGCGACACGTCCGACAGCGGTACCGACGGGTCGAACGACCGCCGTTCGGTGACCTCGGCCCGCTCGGCGACCGTGGCGGCGCCGGCGACCCAGACCCCGTCGGGACCGGCGACGACGAACCCGTCCGCCTGAGCGGCGTACGGCACCAGGGTCCGCACCAGCGGATCCGGCACCGACCGGTCCGGCCAACCAGGCGTGGACGGCACGTCGACCGCCGGAGTGAGCACCCGGCGGCCGTCGAGGATCTCGTCGGGCAGCGGCACCGACCGTCGGTCGTCGCCGCAGAGCAGCTGTACGGCACCCGCGTGGGCCGCGAACCGACTCGGGACCAGGTGCTCACCGAGCACCTCTACGGCGACCAGCAGGTCGATCAGCGCCGATCCGACACCACCGGCCGACTCCGGCACGCCGAGCAGCCCGAAGTCGCGCAGCAGCGGTCCGTCCGCGGCGCAGGGCTGCCAACCGGCCGACAGCGCGGCTCGCGCCGCGCCGGTCTGCGCCTTGGCGAGGGCCGCGACGGTCTCGCCGATCTCCTGCTGTTCCTGGGTGAATGTCGCGTGCACGCGGCCACTCCGCTCAACGTGAACGGGGCAGGTTCAGCACCCGCTCCGCGAGAATCGACTTCTGGACTTCCTCCGTGCCGCCCTCGATCGTGTGGGCGCGGGCACGCAGGTAGCGGTGCATCCGGGCGGCGGCACCGGCACCGTCGAGCAGCACACCGCCAGCCTCGTCGAGCTGCACCGCGAGCCGGTTCGCGTTCTGCACCACGCCGGCCCACAGACTCTTCAGCGCCGACGTCTCCGGGCCGGGGACGCCACCGGCACGGCTCTCCGCCAGCATCCGCATCGACCCGATCCGGACCGCCTCGGCGTCGCACTGCAGCGCGCCGATCGTGTCGACGACGGTGCTGTCGTCGGCCAGTCCCCGCGCGATCGCCAGATCGACGACCCGGTCCACCGCCTGGCGGGCCCACACCCACAGGTTCAGCGCCATGCTGCCGCGTTCGAAGGCGAGCGTGGTGAGCGCGACCTTCCAGCCGTTGCCGACCCCGCCGAGCACGTCGGAGTCGGGGACGAACACGTCGTCGAGGAACATCTCGTTGAACTCGGTGTCCCCGTTGATCATCACCAGTGGTCGGACGGTGAACCGGTCCATCGGGGCCAGGAAGTAGGTGATGCCCCGGTGCCGGGTCTCCTCGGGGTCGGTCCGCGCCAGCAGCAGACACCGGGAGGCGTTGTGCGCGTTGGAGGTCCAGATCTTGGTGCCGTTGATCAGCCAGCCGCCGTCGACCCGGGTCGCGGCGGTACGCAGACTCGCCAGGTCGGAGCCGGAGCCTGGCTCGCTGAAGCCCTGGCACCAGTACTCCTCGCCGCGCAGGATTCCCGGCAGGTACCGGGCCTGCTGCTCGTCGCTGCCGTGCGCGATGATCGTCGGACCGGCCAGCATCATGCCAACGCCGTTGAGCGGGTACGGCGCGCCCCGGACCGCCGCCTCCTCGTTGAAGACCGCCTGCGCCAGCGAGTCCATCCCCCGGCCGCCGTGCCCGACCGGCCAGGACAACCCGGCCCAGTTGCCGGCGCAGAGCCGCTCCTGCCACACCCGTGACCAGTGCTCACGCTCGGTCTGGGACAGCTCCTCCTGATCGGGCACGTCGCGCAGCGCGTCGTCGAGCCAACTGCCGGCCTCGCGCCGGAACGCGAGGTCGCTGTCACTGTCATCGAAGTCCACGGCAGGCTCCCCTGTCGTCGGACACCTCACACGTCGTGGTCACGCCGACACCTCCGGGGTACGGTTGAGCCGCGCCTTGTAGAGCTTGCCGTTGGGATCGCGAGGCAACGCCGCGCAGACGACGTACGAATGCGGACGTTTCGGCTTGGCCAACCGTTCGGCTAGGTAGGTGCGGATCCGCGCGAGCGCCGTTTCGGCGTCGGGTGCGCTCTCGGTCAGCACGACGTGGGCCTGCGGCACCTCGCCGAACTCCGGATCGGGTACGCCGACGACTCCGGCGTCGGCGATCCAGTCGTGACCGAGCAACGCGGCCTCGATCTCGGCCGGGTAGACGTTGACCCCGCCGACCAGGATCAGTTCGGCGGCCCGGCCGGTGATGTACAGGAAACCGTCGGCGTCGACGTGGCCCACGTCCCAGACGGTCATCAGCCCGTCGCGGCGGGCGCCGTCGGTCTTGCCGGGGTCGTTGTGGTACTCGACCCGGTCGGAGCCCTGACGCATGTACACGATGCCGGTCTGGCCGGCCGGCACCTCGTTGCCGGCCTCGTCGAGGATCCGCAGCGTCGAGATGGACGCCGGGCGACCGACCGTGCCCGGGTGGGCGAGCCACTCGTGCGGGCGGGCGATGGTGGTGCCGACCTCGGTCGAGCCGTAGTACTCGTAGACCACCGGGCCGAACCAGTCGAGGATGCGCTGCTTGACCTCGCGCGGGCACGGCGCGGCGCCGTGCAGGACATAGCGCAGCGAGGAGATGTCGTAGCTGTCGCGCACCGGTTGGGGCAGTTGCAGCAGCCGGTAGAAGTGGGTCGGCACCATGCTCGTCCCGGTGACCCGCTGGTCGTGGACCCGACGTAGGAAACCCTCCGGCGTCCAGCCGTCCATCAGGACCATCGTGCCGCCGGCGTGCAGTGCGCCCATCGCGGGGGTGATGTTCGCCGAGTGGTACAGCGGAGCCGAGACGAGCCAGGATCCGAACGCTGGGCGTTCCATCCCGAACTCCTGGAACAACCACCGGTAGGTCGACGCACCCGTGTCGGCGTCGACTCCGGCCAGTGGTCGTTTCACCCCCTTCGGGCGGCCGGTGGTGCCCGAGGTGTACATCATCAGCGACCCGGCCGGGGTCTGCTCCGGGCTCACGGTCGGCATGCCGTCGGTGAGCTGCGACAGCGGGCGGACGCGACCGGTGGTGGGGGATCCGTCGACGTACACCTGCACCCCGGGCACACCGGCGAGGGCCGCAGCGGCGACGACCGGCTCCACCCGCGCGGAGCAGACGACCACCTTGGCGCCGCTGTCGGCGAGGATGTAGGCGATCTCGGGCTCGGTCAGGTGGTAGTTGAGCGTCACCAGGTAGAGCCCTGACTGCATCGCGGCCAGGTAGAGCGCGACCATGCCGGCGCTGTTGGTCATCACCGCCGCGACCGTGTCACCGGCACGCAGGCCCGCACGGGTGCGCAGGCCGTGCGAGATCCGGTTCACCTCGGCGTACATCTCGCCGTAGGAGATCTGCCGATCATCGGCAGTCACGATCGCGCACAGCTCCGGCTCGGCGGCTGCCCAGAGCCGGAAGCCGGTCCGCTCGTCGCTCATCGGACTCCTTGAGTTAGATTCCGACCATCCGGTATGTTGTTGTTTCCACAGTAAGGGAGGCATCTGGCGATGTCCAGACCCGTGAACGACGCGCACGCCGCCAGCTATCACGCCCGGCGGATGCCGACTCCGACCGAGGTCACCGACGGGGTCTGGGCGATCCCGGTCCCGCTGCGCGGCAGCGCGCTGCGCTACGTCACCGTCTTCCTGATCGACACCGGTGACGGCAGTGTCCTGATCGACGCCGGCTACGACCACCCGAGCTGCTGGGAGTCGTTCACCGGGTCGGTCACCGCGATCGGCCACCGGGTCGAGACGATCTCCACCGTCCTGCTCACCCACAACCACCCGGACCACATCGGCTTCGCCGCCCGGATCCGGGCGCTGTCCGGCGCCTCGGTGGTCATGGGGCGGGCCGACGATTTCGCCACCATGCGCCGGAGCAGGGGCGGTTTCCTCACCCAACTGCGCACCGCCCTCACGACGACCGGCGCCCCACCCGACGTCGTCGAGGCGATGTACGCCGACGCGGTGGCGGTCACCGCGCACCACGAGGACCTGCGGATCGACCTTGCCGTGGCCGACGAGACCGAGTTCCGGTTCGGCGACGTGACCATCCGCGCCGTGCCGGCCCCGGGGCACACCTACGGGCACACCGTCTACGTCGACACCCGCGGCCTGGTCTTCACCGGCGACACGATGATGTCCGAGGGGCCCACCCAGCTCGCGATCGTCAGCCGCGCCGACGACGACCCGACGGCGGACCTGTTCCGGACGCTGCAGCGCATCCGCGACCTCGGCGCGACGATCGCCTGCCCGGCCCACCAGTTCCCGTACCGCGACGTCGCGGCCCGCGCCGACGAGCTGGCCGCGCTGCACCGCGCCGAGGTCGCCGCCGTCAGCGCTCTGGCCGGGGCCGACGGGCAGGCCACCGCCTGGGACGTCGCCCGGCGGATGCGGTGGCGTAAGCCCTGGGACGAACTCGGCCGGGGCACCCAACGGTTCTCCCTCGTCCATGCCCAGGCCCTGCTGCGGCACACCGCGGGCGTCCACCGGTAGTCGTCAGTCCCGTCGCGACCGGTCGTACGTCCAGTCCGGCTGCGCCGACGACCGCAGCTCCCGCAGGCTCCGCTTCAGCACCTTGCCGGACGGATTCGTCGGAAACTCGTCCACGACGTAGATCTCCTTCGGGACTTTGAAACCACCGAGGCGCTGCCGGGCGTGCGCGATCAGCGACTCGGGTTCCAGGCCGGGTCGACCGATCACGAACGCCACCGGGACCTCCAGCCACACCGGATGCGGCGCAGCCACCACCGACGCGGCCAACACCAGCGGGTGGTCGGCCAGCACGTTCTCGATCTCGGCGCTGGACATGTTCTCCCCACCGCTGCGGATCATGTCCTTGAGCCGGTCGCGGATGTACAGGTAGCCGTCGGCGTCGAACCGACCGATGTCGCCGGTGTGGAACCACCCGTCGCGCCAGGCCGCCCTGGTCGCCTGCGGATCGTCGAGGTAGCCGGGGCTCACCTTCGGGCCGCGCGCAATCACCTCCCCGTCGTCGCCGACCAGCACGTCGTTGCCGTCCGCGTCGACCACCCGCACCCGGACCCACGGCACGGGCAGGCCGACCGACCCCTGCTTGGACCGCATGTGCGCCTCGTCCAGGTACGTCAGAGCGCCGCACGTCTCGGTGAGACCGTAACCCTCGATCAGCCGCGCGTCCGGAAAAAGCTCCCGCGCCACGGCGAACAACGCCGACGTGACCTGCGAGTAGATGACCCACCGCAATGAGGTCAGATCGACGGCGGCATCGGCCGCACGGCGGACCATGTCGAGCATCGTCGCCGCCATCACCATGCCGGTGATCCGCTCGGTCTCGATCGCCCGCAGCACCGCCGCCGGCTCGAACCGCCGTTGCAGCACCATCGTGCCGCCGACATGCCAGATGCCGAAGCCCGGCAGGTCGGTGCCGCCGACGTGGTACAGCGGTGCGAAGTTGAGGATCCGGTCGCTCGGCCGCAGCCCGAGCTCGACGATCTGGGCGTGCATGTTCATGTTCACGTTGCCGTGGGTGAGCAGCACGCCCTTGGGCAGCCCGGTCGTGCCGGAGGTGTAGACGATCCGGTGCAGGGCCGCGTCGTCGAGATCGACGTCGGCGACCCGGGCACCCCGGTGGGTCCAGATCAGCGCGCGCACGTCTACCCAGCCGTCGTCGTCGATCGGCTCCAGCGCGAACCGGCGCACGTCGGCCACGGGCTCACCCGATCCGGTGTCGGTCAACGCCGCGTCGGTCAACGCCGCGTCGGTCAACGCGGCGAACTCCGGGACCGTCGCGACCGCCCGGACCCGCGCGTGCCGCAGCAGCTGGGCCAGCTCGGCGGCGGTGAGCCGGTAGTTCAGTGGCACGAAGACCGCGCCGAGCTTCGACAACGCCAGCGACAGCAGCAGGAACTCGGGCACGTTGTTCGAGATGATCGCCACCCGGACGTCGCGGCGGATCCCCTCGGCGGCCAGCCCTGCGGCCAGGGCCTCGACGTCGACGGCGAGCTGGCGGTGGGTCCACCGCCGGCCCTCGAAGACCAACGCGTCGACGTCGGCGAACCTCCTGGCGTTGCCGGCCAGCATCGCGGCGACGTTCGCCGTACTCATCCGGTCACCGCCGTCTCGCGCAGCTGCTTCTTGAGCACCTTGCCGGAGTCGTTGCGCGGCAGCGACGTCACGATCTGCACGTACTTCGGCACCTTGTACCGGGCCAGCTCGGCCCGGCAGTGCTCGCGGATCCCCTCCGCCGTGGTGGTCGCGTCGGCGCGCAGGATCACGTACGCCTTCGGGACCTCGTCCCAGGTCTGGTCCGGCACCCCGATGACGGCGACCTCGCTGACGTCGGGATGCCCGGCGATGACCCGTTCGACCTCGGCGCTGGCGATGTTCTCCCCACCGGACTTGATCAGGTCGGCGCGGCGGTCGACGAACCACAGGTAGCCGTCGGCGTCGATCCGCCCGACGTCTCCGGTCAGGAACCAACCGTCCCGGCGGGTCCGCCGGTTGGCCTCGTCGTCGTTCCAGTAGCCGGGTGAGATCTTCTCGCCCCGGATGATGATCTCTCCTTCCACGCCGGGCGGCACCAGCTGGAAGTGCTCGTCGACGATCCGGATGTGCACCCCGGGAAACGGCGCGCCGAGCGCGCCGACCTTGCACTGTTCGTGGGCGGCATCCAGGTAGCAGACGCCGTTGCACAGCTCGGTCATGCCAAAGGTGTCCACCAGCCGGACGTGCGGCAGCCGACGTTTCACCTCGCGCCGCACGCTGGGCGCGACCCCGGCGAAGAGCAGGTAACGCAGCGACCCGAGATCCGACTGGTCGTCGCGGTCGAGTAGGCCGAAGAGGATCTGCGCGGCCAGGACCATGCCGGTGATCCGCTCCCGGGCCACGGTCCGGGCGATGTCCGCAGGCTTGAACGTCGGGGTCAGCACCATCGTCGCGCCCGCCACGAACGTCGCCAGGCCCGGCGCCTCCAGCCCACTGACGTGGAACAGCGGAGCGGAGACGAGGATCCGGTCGGCTGCGGTCAGCTCCAGTTCGAGCACCTGCGCCAGGTGGTTGGCGGTGAGGTTCCCGCAGGTGTGGATGACGCCCTTCGGCCGTGCGGTGGTGCCGGAGGTGTAGAGCAGCCGGTGTACGTCGGCAGCGGTCTTCTCGGCGTCCGGCACCCGTACCCCGGGCGGCGCCGCAGCGAGCAGATCGGCCAGCCGACGGGCGTCAACGACGACCCGGGCCCCGTTGGCCACGACCGTCCGCAGCCCGGTCGTGGGAGCCAGGGTGGGGGCGACGTCGGCGAAGTCGTCGTCGTAGATCAGCCCGGTGACACCGGCCTGGTCGAGGACGTACGCCTGCTCGTGGGGGTGCAGCCGCCAGTTGAGCGGAACCGAGATCGCACCGAGGCGGCTCAGCGCCAGCAGTTCGATGACGTAGGTGGCGGTGTTGCGCCCGAGCACCCCGACCAAGTCGCCGTCGACGATGCCGGCGTCGCGCAGTGCCGCAGCGTGCCGGTCGACGTCGGCGTCCAGTTCGGCATAGGTCCAGCGGGAATCCCCGTCGACCAGTGCCTCCCGCTCGGCGCGGCGCAGCGCCTGCCGGCGCAGCGTTTCGGTGAAGTTGCTGGTCGCCATCAGCTGCCGCCCTCCCGCCGCCGGGCCAGGATCTCCTCCCGGGACGGCAGCGCCACGAACTCCAGCAGGTTGCCGTCGAGGTCACGGGCCGCGAACGCGGTGATCAGCCCGTAGTTGTCGAGCATGACCTCATTCGGCGGGCTCAGACACTGCGCGCCCAGCTCGACCAGTCGTGCGTGCAGCTCGTCCATCTCCGCCAGCGGCACCGCGAAGCTGAGCAGGAAGGTGCCCAGCTCCAGATGTCCACCGGTCGCCGTCCGGGTCGCGGGGCCGTTCCACTCGATCAGCTCCAGCTGACCGATGCGGCTCGGCCCCTGCAGGTACTGGACCCGGCCGGTGGTGCCAGCGGGCAGTCCCAGCGACACCTCGATGCCGGGGCCGGCCACGTCGGCCCGCAGCGTCCGGCGGTAGCCCAGCGCCTTCTCGTAGAAATCCGCAGCCCGGTCGACGTCGGAAACGGTCACGGCCACATGGTGTACCTCGCTCACCGGCATGGTGGCTCCCTTCCTTGACGGCTCAGGCGGTTGGGCCGGCGGGTTTGGACAGGGCCCGCTGGATCAGCGTGACCTCGTCGGCGCCACTGTCGGGGACGATGAAGTCGTCGAGCCGGCAGATGTCGTCGATCGACGCGCTGATGTCGTCGGGCGAGACCGGCTCGGCCCCGCCGTACCAGCCGGGGGTGACGCCGATGAAGATTCGCCCGACCCGGCCACCGCCGACGGTGAGGATGTGCCGGTTCAGCTGGCACTGCCCGGAGGCGAGAAAGGTCGCCACCGCAGCGACGTGCTGCGGGTCGAACCGGTCGGCCAGCTCACCGAGGAGGTTCTCGGTCATCCGGGTCGCGGCGGTCGGTGCGATCGCGTTCACCAGGATGCCCCGGCGGGCACCCTCCAGCGCGAGCACGTTCATCAGACCGATCAGGCCGGCCTTGGCCGCCCCGTAGTTCGCCTGGCCGAAGTTGCCGAACAACCCGGACGACGAGCTGGTCAGCACGATTCGCCCGTACCCCCGATCGGCCATCTGCCCCCACGCGGGCCGCAACACGTGGAACGCACCGGCGAGATGCACGTCGAGGACCGCGGCGACGTCCTCCTCGCGCATCTTGGCCAGCGTGCCGTCCCGCAGGATGCCGGCGTTGTGGATCACCGCGTCGATCCGGCCGAACTCCTGCAGGGCCCGTGCGACGAGGTCGGCGCCACCCGCTGCGGTGGCGATCGAGTCCGTCGACGCGACCCCGACGCCGCCCGCGGCGCGGATCTCGTCGACCACCCGCTGCGCCGCACCGGAGGAACCCGAACCGTCCACCGCCCCGCCGAGATCGTTGACAACCACGCGGGCACCGCGTTCGGCCAGCAGCAGGGCGTGCGCCCGGCCGATCCCGTTGCCGGCGCCGGTGACGATCACGACCTGCCCGTCGAGGCGCACCTGGGCGTTCACCGCTGACTCCCCAGCACCGCGACGAACGCCACGCAGGAACCCGGCTGCCCACCGAGGTTCTGGGCGAGGGCCAACCGGGCGTCGGGCACCTGGCGGGCACCGGCCGCACCCCGCAGCTGGGTGAAGCACTCGAACACCATCCGTAGCCCGGTGGCGCCGATCGGGTGGCCGAACGACTTGAGACCTCCGTCGGTGTTCACCGGCAACGCGCCGCCGCGGTCGTACCGGCCGTCGAGGATGTCCCGCCAGGCCTTGCCCCGCTCGGAGAATCCCAGGTCCTCCATCAGCACCACCTCCGTCGGAGTGAAACAGTCGTGCACCTCGGCCAGCGAGATCTGTGTCGCCGGGTCGGTGACACCCGCCTGGTCGTAGGCCTGTCGCGCCGCCTGCACCACCTCCGGGAAGGTGGTGAAGTCGTAGCCGTCGGTGGCCAGACCCGAGCCCGAGCCCGCGACGAACCCCATCCCCCGCAGGAACACCGGCTTGTCGGTGTAACGGTAGGCGTCCTCGGCTCGGACCAGGATGGCCGCGGCGGCGCCGTCGGAGACGCCCGAGCAGTCCAGTACGCCGAGCTGCCCGGCGACGCGCGGCGCGTTCTCAACGGCCTCGGCGGAGACAGCCCTACGGAACTGGGCGCGCTCGTTCAACGCGCCGTTCTCGTGGTTCTTCGTCGCGACCTTGGTGAGCGCATCGCGCATGTCCCGCGCGCCGACGCCGTACGCCTGCTGATAGGCGGGGGCGAGCAGGGAGAATCCGGCGGGTGCGGTCCAGTCGACGTCGGTGCCGTCGGCGGGTGGGTAGACGGCGGCCAGACCGGAGTACGCCGAATCCTTCAGCTTCTCCACCCCGGTCGCCATGACCATGTCGTACGCCCCGGACGCGACCGCGAACGCCGCGTTGCGCAGCGACTCCGAGCCGGTGGCGCAGTAGTTCTCCACCCGGGTTACCGGCTTGCCGACCAGGCGCAACGGCCGGGCAAGAGTCTGCCCGGACATGCCGGAGCCCTGGGTACCCACCCAGAACGCGTCGATGTCGTCGAGGGTGGCACCGGGCAGCGACCCGACGCACTCGTGCACCGCGTCGACCAGCAGATCGTCGGCGGACCGGTGCCAGTGGTCGCGGAACGGGGTACAGCCCATCGCGACGATCGCGACGTCGTGGGCCATCCGCCTACTGGCCATCGGTGGTCTCCTTCCGTGGCCGGAGTTTCCAGAAGTAGTTGGGGATCGAATCGGTGGTCCACAGCCGCCGGAACGTCGGCGTCATCACCATGCCCACGGCCACGTCGCCCGGCGCGACGTCGGTCGCGTACGCGCTGAGTCGGCCGCCGCCGTCGATGTCGGCGACGACGACCGCGACCTCCGGTTCCGGCATGGTGGTCAGATGGTCCCTGGTCACCGAGACGACCCGGGCGCTCTTGTCCCGCAGCGGGACCGTCGCTGGCGTCTGTCCCGACGCGGCGCTGCCGCAGGAGGCGCAGACCCGGGCCGGCGGTGTGGTGACCTTCGCACAGGCGTCGCACCGGCTGCCCTCCAGGCGGAACTTCCAGCCGGACCGGCGGAACATCGGCGGCGACGCCGGTGCCGGCGACGCGGGCCGGGCCGGGCCCTGCACGTCCAGCAGTCCGCGCCAGCGCAGGTAGCGGCCGTAGCCGACGGGTTGCCGGGCGGCAAGCTGCTGCCGTACGGCCGGGCCGCCGCGCGCCTCCCGTACCCCGTCGCCGACCCGCCAGACGAAGGCGTCGGCGCCCTCGGTCGCCGACAGCAGCAGGATCGTCCGGCCGGGCCGCGCCTCGTCGAACGCGGCGGCGAGCAGCAGCGCGGGGTGGGCGGCACCGGTGAAACCGGTGGCCCGTTCGACCTTCGCGTCGGCCCCCGATCCGCCCAGCGTGCGCCGCAGCGCCGCGGCGGCGCGGGTATTCGACGACGACACGACGACCTCGTCGACGGCGTCCAGGCCGGCGAGGGCGAACGCGCGGCGGGCCGCGTCGAGGCCGGCGGTGACGAGGACGTCGGCGGTGAACCGTTCGTCCCAGACGCGGTCGTGCCGTTCCCCGGGCAGCCGCCACCGTTCCAGGATCTCGGTGGTGTGTCCGGCGCGGGCGAGCAGCGTCGCGGCGCGGGTGCCGCCGCCGACGAACGCCGCGGCGCCGTCGCCCTGGGCGAGCTCGTCCGGTGCCCCCGGTCGGGTGGTCCGCAGGTCGGCCAGCACCGCCGCGTCGCCGGAGCACGCGACGAGGTTGAGGGCGGTCGCGCCGCAGCGGTGCCCGCGCAGATCGACCGCGCTGACGGCCGGATCGAGCCCGAGCGCGGCGTGCACGACCCCGGCCGAGGTCTTCGCCTCGTACGGCGCACTGGTGGTGGCGAGCAGCAGCTGCCGACCGGCGTGGTCGGCGGCGGTGAGGTGCCGCATCGCTTCGACGGCCATGGTGACGGCGTCCTCGTCGAAGGCGGCGACGCCGCGCACCGGACCGCCCGGCCTGGGTGGTCCGGTCGCGTCGAGCCTGTTGTCGTGCAGGGCGTACGCCGGCAGGTGTACCGCGTAGCCGTCGATGCCGGGCTGATCGGGCATGTGTCGCGGTTCTCCTTCAACTCCACGAGGGGATGGCGGCGAGCAGTCGCCGGGTGTACTCCTGTTGCGGCTCGTCCAACACCTGCTTGGCCGCACCCTGCTCGACGACCCGGCCGCTGCTCATCACCGCGATCCGGTCACAGAGGTCGCTGGCGAGCATCAGGTCGTGGGTGACGAAGAGCAGGCCGATGCCGAGTTCGTCGACCAGGGTGCGGAACAGCTCGACGACCTTGGTCTGGGTGGTGACATCGAGGGCGGTGGTGCACTCGTCTGCGATCACCAGCGCCGGACGGGTGACGACGGCCAGCCCGATGGCGACCCGCTGGCGCAGCCCGCCGGAGAGCTGGTGCGGGTAGCTGCCCAGCACCCGGGCCGGGTCGGTGATGCGCATCTGCGCCAGCACCTCCACCGAGCGGCGCTCGACCTCGGCCCGGGTGATGCCCCGGACGTGGCGGCGCAGCACCTCGACGAGCTGTGTGCCGATCTTCATCAGCGGGTTCAACGACCGGGAGGCGTCCTGGAAGACCATGCCCACGGCGCTGCCCCGGACCCGGTCGGTGCGGTCCACGCCGGGGGCCACCACCTCGTCGCCGGCGAGGGTGACCCGGCCCTGTTCGACATCGACGTTGCGTTCGAGCAGCCCGACGACGGTGCGGGCCAGGGTGGTCTTGCCACTGCCGGACTCGCCGACGACGCCGACGATGCGGCCCCGTTCCACGTCGAGGTCGACGTCGTCGAGCAGTCGCAGGTCGCCGTCGGCGAGTCGGGCGACGACGGACAGGCCGCAGACGCTCAGCAGCGCGGTCATCGGCGCCTCTTCCGTGGGTCGTGGTGGGTGAGCAGCGCGTCGCCCAACAGGTTGACCAGCAGCACCAGCAGGGTGATGGCGAGCCCGGGGAACAGCGCGATCCACCAGGCCTGGCTCAGCTCGTCCTGGCCGGAGGCCAGCATCGACCCCCAGCTGACGCTCGGTGGCGGTACGCCGAGGCCGAGGAAGCTCAGCGCGCTCTCGATCAGGATCGCCGTGCCGACCTGGAGGGTGCCGAGCGCGACGACCGTGCCGGCGAGGTTGGGCAGGACGTGTCGGAAGACGATCCGCGCCTCCGACGCGCCGGCCGCCCGCAGGCCGGTGACGAACTGCCGCTCGCGGATCGCCAGGGTCGCCGACCGGGTGACCCGGGCGCAGACCGCCCACCCGGTCAGCGCCAGCACCAGGAACAGCACCGGCAGCGAACTGCCCCGGTTCGAGATGATCGCGAGGGCGACCAGGATGAACGGCAGGGCCAGCTGAGCGTCGATGAGCACCGAGATGACCCGGTCGACCCAGCCGCGGAAGTAGCCGGCCAGCACGCCGAGCAGGGTGCCGGGGCCGATCGCGACCAGCGCGCCGACCAGGCCGATCAGAATGGTCAGCCGGCCGGCGGAGACGAACTGTGTGAGGACGTCCTGGCCGAGCTTGTCGGTGCCGAGCGGGTGCGCCCAGGTTCCGCCGTCGAGGAAGGCGGGCGGTCGCCGGGTCGCCGCCAGGTCCTGCCCGGTGTCGGGCAGCAGTCCGGTCAGCGGCAACACCAGCACCAGGCCGGCGACGACCACCAGCGGCAGGGACAGCCAGAACACCGAGGTACGGGACCGCCGTGCCGGGCGTCGTGGCGGTTGCGCCGCCGGCGGCGCCGGGTGCAGATCGGATCGGCTCACGGCCGTCACCTCACCCTCGGGTCGACGACCGAATGGATCACGTCGACGAGCAGGTTCAGCAGGACGAACGTCAACGCGCCGAAGACGACGATCGCCTGGACGAGCGGGAAGTCACGGAACTGGATGGCCTGCAGCGCCAGCTGGCCGAGGCCGGGCCAGGAATAGACGTACTCGATCGCGACTGCGCCGGAGAGCAGGATCCCGGTCTGCAGCACGACGATGGTCAGGATCGGCATCATCGAGTTCTTGAACGCGTGCCGCCACACGACCCGCCGGCCGCGCAGCCCGCGGGCCCGGGCGGAGTCGATGTACGGCTCGGCCAACGTCTCGCTCATCGACGCCCGGGTGAGCCGGGCGATCTGCGCCATCGGGTACACCGCCATGGTGACGGCGGGAAGGACCAGATGCTGCGGGGTGCCGGACTGCCCGGCGGGCAGCCAGCCGAGGTTCACGGCGAACAGCGCCACCAGCATCATGCCGAACCAGAAGACGGGCACCGATTGGCCGAGCAGGGCGACGGTGGAGGCGGCGCGGTCCCACCAGGTGCCCTCGCGGGTCGCGGCCAGCACCCCGAGCGGCACTCCGACGAGTACGGCGAGTGCCATGCCGGCGGCGACCAGTTGCAGGGTGAACGGCAGTCGGTCGGCGATCAGGGTGGTGTTGGCCTGGTAGAACTGCAGTGACTGGCCAAGGTCACCGGTGAGGATGCCCTTCAGGTACTCGAGGTACTGGACGACCAGCGGCAGGTCGAGGCCGAGTTCGTGCCGCAGAGCGTCCCGCTGCTCCGGGGTGGCCATCGGTCCGAGGATGGCCACGGTCGGATCACCGGAAAGCCGGCCGAGCGCGAACGCCAGGCTCAGCGCGATGAGCAGGGACGCCAGCAGCGACGCCAGGCGGCTGCCGACCCGTCGGACGGTGCTGGCCTTCATCGGCGGGACCTCCAGCGGGCGCCGGGCATCGCGGCGAGCAGTTCGCGGGTGTAGTCGTCGCGGGGGGTGACGAAGACCGCCTCGCACGGCCCCGACTCGACCACCCGGCCCTGGTACATGACGTGTACGACATCGCAGATCGAGCGGACGACGGCGAGGTCGTGGCTGATCATCAGCAGGGCCGCGCCGGTGCTCTGCCGGATCTGGGTCAGCAGCGCCAGCACGTCGGCCTGCACCGACACGTCGAGACCGGAGGTCGGTTCGTCCGCCACGATCAGCCGCGGCCGCATCAGCAGGGCGCGGGCGATGCAGACCCGCTGGGCCTGGCCGCCGGAGAGCTGGTGCGGGTAGCGGTCCAGGATCTGCGGTGCCAGCCGGACCCGGTCGAGCAGTTCGGTGTCGCTGATCCAGGAGGTGCGCTCGGGTTGCAGCCGACGCAGTTCGCGCAGCCCGGAGCGGACCGACTGCCGGGGGTCGAGCGATCCGTGCGGATCCTGGAAGACCACCTGCACCTCGGGGCGCAGCCGCCGCAGCCGTGCCCGACTGATCGCGGAGAGCTGGTGCCCGAGCAGCCGGATTGCCCCGTCGCCACGGGTGCCCAGCCCGGTGGCCGCCATGGCGAGCGTCGTCTTGCCGGACCCCGACTCGCCGACGACGGCGACGCTCTCGCCGGCGCCGATACGCAGCGACACGTGGTCGACCGCGCGCAGCACCGCCCCCGTGCTCCGGTCGCGGGGGGTGGAAAACAAAACGGCGACCACAAACACCGAAGAGTTGGGGGTCGCAGGTGGGGGGGGGGGGGGGGGGGGGGGGGGGGGGGTTCCGGAGGGGCCCCCACCCCACCCCCGTCTGCGCTGCTCCGGTCATCGTCAGAGGGTCGTCTTCGTGAAGTCCACGGTATTCAGCGGACCGAACTCGACACCGGTGACACCGGGACCGGTCGCGTAGTTGAAGATCTGCCGGTAGAGCGGCACGTAGCAGTGCTTCTCGACCACTCCGATGGTGTTGAGCTGCTCGTAGATCGGGGCGGCCTGCTCGGCGCTGTCCTGTTCGAGCGCCTGCTGGGCGAGCTGGTCGATCTGCGGGTCAGGGCAGTTGCCGGTCAACGACGCGGTCTTCATGAAGCCGCTGACGAAGTAGTCCGGCACGGCGACGTTGGGCACTCCGGCGAAGATGGCGACACCGGGGACCTGGCGGCCGATGATCCGCTGAACCAGGGTGCCGTAGTCGAGCGGCTCGTAGCTGACCGTGAAGCCGGCCTGTTCGAGGCTGCCGCCCACCGCCTGGGCGACCTCTTCGATGTTGGTGTACTGCGCCGCCGGATAGGTGATCTGTACGGCCGGGGTGGCGTCACCGACGAGTTGCGCGGCCTTCGCCGGGTCGGCGGTGACACTGTCCTGCGGTTGCTGGCCGGGCCGGACGTTGAGCAGTCCGGCGTCGGCAGCGGCCTGGCCGTCGAAGATGCCGCTGACGATCGCGTCCCGGTCGATGGCCAGGGCCGCGGCCTCACGCAGCTGCGGGTCGTCGAACGGCGCCTTGGTCGAGTCGAGGAAGGCGATGATCTTTATGGCGGTCTCGGTGCGTACCACGTCGACCCCGGCCGCTTCGGCCGCCTGCGCCTGGGCCGGCGGTAGGTCGAAGGAGACGTCGACGGTCCCGCTCTGGATCAACGCGAGCCGCTGCGCGGCCTCGTTTGCCCAGGTGAAGGTCACACCGTCGTTCGTCGGTTCGTCGCCCCAGTAGTCGGGGTTCTTGGTGACCGAGATGTCACGACCGGCGTTGGCGCCGGCCCACACGTACGGGCCGGTGCCGACCGGGGCCGCAGCGAAGCCTTCGGACCCCTGCTCCTGGTAGTAGGCCGGTGGGACCAGATAGACCGTGGTGAGCAGGTCGGGAATGTTGTACTGCGGCGTGCCGGTGGTGACCACGACGGTGGCGTCGTCGGTGGCCTCGATCGAGGTGACGTTGCCGAAGTAGGACTTCAGCGGTGACCCCTCAGTGTCGCGGGTGAGCGTGATGGTGTTCGCGACGGCGGCGGCGTCGGCAGCTTCCCCGTTGCTGAAGGTGATGTCGGGGCGGACGGTGAACGTCCAGGTCGTGGCGTCGGTACGGGTCCAGTTGGTGATGAGACCGGTGTCGGTGGGCGCGAGGTCGTCGCCGGTGTCGATCAGCGGTTCGAGCATCGTCGCCCAGACGACCTGGGCGGAGCGCGCACCGACGATTGGATCGAGGGTGGCGGGCTGGGCCGCGAGCAGCGCACGGATGACAGTCGGGCCGGACGAACCGGTGTCGTCGGGTTCGGTGCCACCGCAGGCGGTCAGGCCGACGCTGGCGACAGTGATGGCGGCGGCGGCCACGAGGGGCCGCCGGGAACGCAGGATTTTCATGATCATCAGGGGTGTCCTTCACAGCGATGGACCCGTTCACGTCGCCGCGTTGCGCGCCGGTGACGCTCGCCACAAAGTACCGACCAGCCGGTATCAAGTCAACGGTTCAAGCAGGTATCTCGACTATGACATTCGCGTGACAAAGGCCAGCCAACCAGCGGCGTTGTGAACATACCGACCGGTATGTATGATACCCCGGTGGCCCCTACCCTCACCCCTCGGCACGACGGACGCCTCATCCGGGTGCGCTATGACAACGCGGCCCGCGGCAACTGCTTCGACGACACCGCGCTGCATGAACTCGTCCACGCACTGGAGACCGCTGCGGCCATCGACAGCTGCGCGGTCGTCGAGCTCGAGATGGCCGGCCGGAACTTCTGCGGCGGCTGGGACACCACGGCGTTCACCGAGCTGGCCGGCAGTTCGTCGGAGACGGTGGCGGACAGTCTGCGCGCCAGCGACGCCGCACTGCGGCGGATCCGGCGACTCCCGGTGCCGGTGGTCGCCGCGGTACGGGGCCGGGTGATCGGCTTCGGTGCCGGCCTGCTCGACGCCGTGCACCTGCCGATCGCCGCGACCAGTGCCCGCCTGTCGTTACCCGAGGCCCGGTTCGGTTTCGCCCCCGCCGGAGTCGGCTACGCGATCGCCCGGGCGCTACCCCGCCCACAGGCCTACCACCTGCTGACCGGGGCCACGACCGCGTCCGCCGATCAGATGCTCGCCTGGGGCCTGGTCGCCGAGGTCGTCGCCGACGACGACCTCGACCGCGCGGCCGGGGCTCTGGTCGAGACGCTGCTCGCCGTACCCGGCCGCACGCTGCGAGCGGTGGTCGAGGTGGTCGAGTCGAGCCGGGCCACCGGACGGCCGGATCATGTCTACGACGTCTCGGCGCGCACCATCGTCGCCGGTGTCACCGCGCGCGGAGCGGACCGATGAGCGGTCGGTTCCAGGCTGGCGAGGCCGTCTGGGTGGAGCTGGCCACCCCCGATCCGGACCAGGTCGAACCTTTCTACCGGGCACTACTCGGCTGGACGGTGCGTGCCGAACGGCTCGGTGCCACCACCTACCGGATGTGTGGCATCGACGGACGCGACGTGGCCGGCATCTCCGACGCCGCCGCGCTGCACGCCGGCCGGCCCCGGGGGTGGATCGTCTACTTCGCGGTCGACGACGTGAGTCGGAGCGCCTCCCGGGCGGTCCAGCTCGGCGGCGAGCTGGTCACCCCACCGCGATATCTGCCGGCCGCCGGAACCGGCGCCGTCGTCATCGACCCGTTCGGTGCCGCGTTCGGCCTCTACCAGGGCGAGTCACGCACCGGTGCGCAACTGCTCAACTCGGTCGGCGCACTGTGCTGGAACGAACTGAACACCGGGGAGCCCGCCGCCTCGGTGAGCTACTACCGGTCCCTGTTCGGCTACGCCACCCGGCGGACGGCAGACACGCCCACCGCCCGCCCGTACACCCTGCTGATGCTCGGCGACGTCGCGGTCGCCGGTGTGCTGGCACTCGACAACGAATGGCCGAACCTGATCCCGGCGAAGTGGATCACCTACTTCGCTGTGGACTGCCTGGACGACGCGCTGCGGCGGGTCTGCGCGCTCGGCGGGACGCCGACCGTCGGCCCGGTCCGGAGCCCGTACGGACGTCTTCACCTGGTGAAGGATCCCGGCGGCCATTCACTTTGCCTCATCCAGCTCGACGGCGGTCTGCGCCCCGGGCACGACTCCTCCCCCAGGTGGTGACCTCCCTTGACGGCCGAGCCGCTGTTCGATTCGACGGAGTTCCGTCAGGTGTGTGGTCACTTCCCCACCGGCGTCACCGCGATCACCGCGATCACCGCCCAGAGCGGCGTCGCCGCGCTGACCGTGAACTCGTTCACCTCGGTCTCGCTGCAGCCAGCGAAGGTGTTGTTCTGCGTGACCAGTTCCTCGTCCAGCTTCCCGACTTTGGTCGGATCCAGACGGATCGCCATCCACATCCTCAGCCGGGACCAGGAGGACGTGGCCCGCCGGTTCGCCACATCCGGGCTGACCGGCGCGGAGAAACTCGCCGGGGTGTCCTGGCTGCCCGGCCCCGACGGGGTTCCGCTGCTGCCCGGCACACCGGCGGTGCTCGCCGGACGACGTGACGAGGTGATCACCAGCGGCGACCACGTCATCTTCCTGCTCGACATCGACCACGTGCACCTGAAGCCGACGAACGTGCCGGCGTTGTCGTTCTACCGGGGGCGGTTCGTCAGTCCGTCGGCCACCACGACCGAGTAAGCGGGTGACGCCCCGCCGTCGCCGATCGTCGACGTGGATCAGCTGTAGTACCGGAACAGGATCTCGGCCACGCAGCAGGGCGTCGGCCCATCGGCGAACTCCACCGTCACCGAAGCCTTGGCCTGCACACCGTCCCCGGTACCAGGGACGGCGGTGATCGGCTGGGCCGACACCAACGTCGCGGTGCCCTGGATCGGCACACCGGGCGGCAAGGGTCGGACGAACCGGACCCGATCCAGCCCGTAGTTGACACCCATGGCGAAGGTCTGCACCTCGAGGATGTCCGCGAGCAGGCGCGGGACGAGTGCCAAGGTCAGGAATCCGTGCACGACGGTGGTACCGAACGGGCCGGTCCGCGCCCGCTCGACGTCGACGTGGATCCATTGGTGGTCCCCGGTGACGTCGGCGAACTGGTCGATCTGCCGCTGAGTCACCACCTGTGGTGCGCTGGCCCCCAGCTCCGCGCCGACCAGGTCGAGCAGGTCACCCGGGTTACGCACGATCGTCCGTGATGCGGTTCGCATGGTCACTCCAACGGAGAACGGCCATCGGCGGCCTTCTTCATTCCGACCGGATGGTATCATCAGCTTCGGATAACTGAGCAGGGAGGTTCCGTGGTGTTCGAGGCGTACCAGCTGCCCGAGGAGCACGCAGCAGTGCGGCAGGCCGTACGAGAGGTGTGCGACGACAAGGTCGCGCCACATGCGGCGGCCGCCGACGAGAACGCCGAGTTTCCGCAGGCCTCCTACGATGCGCTGCGCGCCGCCGACTTCCACGCCCCGCACATCCCCGTCGAGTACGGCGGTGCCGGCGCGGACGCCCTCGCCACCGCGATCGTCATCGAGGAGGTGGCACGGGCATGTGCCACCTCCTCGCTGATCCCGGCTGGCAACAAGCTCGGCACCATGCCGCTACTGCTCGCTGCCGGCGGGCACCTCAAGCAGCGGTATCTACCACCGGTCGCCCGGGGCGAGGCGATGTTCTCGTACTGCCTGTCCGAGCCCGACGCCGGCAGCGACGCGGCCGGCATGCGGACCCGCGCCGAACGCGACGGCGACGTCTGGGTACTAAACGGGGTCAAGCGCTGGATCACCAACGCCGGACTGAGCGACTACTACACGGTCTTCGCCGTCACCGACCCGGCGGCACGCACGCGCGGCATCTCCGCCTTCGTGGTGGAAAGGTCCGATCCCGGCGTCAGCTTCGGCGCACCGGAGCGCAAACTCGGCATCAAGGGATCCCCGACCCGCGAGGTGTACCTCGACAACGTCCGCGTCCCGGCGGACCGGATCATCGGTGCGCCGGGAACCGGCTTCGCGACGGCGATGCGGACACTGGATCACACCCGCGTCACCATCGCCGCTCAGGCCCTGGGCATCGCCCAGGGCGCGCTGGACTACGCCCTGGGTTACGTACGGCAACGACAACAGTTCGGCCGGGCCATCGCCGACTTCCAGGGCGTCCAGTTCCTCCTAGCGGACATGGGCATGACCCTGGAGGCGGCACGGCAGCTCACCTACGCGGCCGCCGGCAGGTCCGAGCGGGGCGGGCCGGACCTGACCTACTTCGGCGCGGCGGCGAAGTGCTTCGCCTCAGATGCGGCGATGAGGATCACCACCGATGCCGTCCAGCTGCTCGGCGGCTACGGGTACACCCGTGACTTCCCGGTGGAACGGATGATGCGCGACGCCAAGATCACCCAGATCTACGAGGGCACCAACCAGGTGCAACGCGTCGTCATGGCCCGCCAACTGCTCGCCGGCTGACCGGCCCCGCACGGTTCAGCGGAGCCCTTCGAGCACCATCGCGCTGAACTGGCGCGCCACCTCGTCGATGCTGAGCGGACCGTCGACGTTGAGCCACTGGTACGCCCAGGCACACATGCCCACCAGCCCGAAGGTGACGATCCGCGGGTCCATGTCCGTGCGGAGGACACCACGGGCGATACCGTCGGAGATCATGCCGGCGAAGGCCGCCTCCACCGCGTCACGCTTGCGCGTCACCTCGGCGAACATGTCTCCGGCGAGGTACCGCCGCTCCTGGTAGAAGATCGTCACGTGTGCCCGGTACTCGGCCACGCTGGTCAGGCTGAACCGGATGAGCTCCGCCACCCGCACCGCCGGGTCGTCGCTGCCGGACTCGATCTGCTGGATTGCGGCCAGTTGCGCTTCCAGGTACTCCTCCTGGATGTGCCGCAGCAGGTCGTCCTTGCTCTCGAAGTGGTGGTAGAAGGCACCCTTGGTCAGCCCGGCCTGGTCGGCGATCTCCTGCACCGACGTCCGGTCGAAACCCCGACGCCCGAACAGTTCCAGCGCGCTGGCGATCAACGACTTGCGGGTGTTCTCCGGGTCGTATCCGTCGGCCCAGCGTTGCCTGCGCCGGGTCGCCGCCGGGCGGTTCGACGTCGCACGAGCCATCGGTGGCCTCCACTTCCCGCTCCACTCAGAGCCCGACAATCCTACCGCCCGGTCGGAAGGTTCGCTGTCACCGCCCCTCCCGCAGCCGGGATTCGATGGTGGCGATGATCCGCGGGCGCAGCTCGGCTGCGCTGATGACGGCATCCACCGAGCCGACCTCGACGGCGCGCCGGATGTCGTGGATCCGGTCGAACTCGGTGGCCACCTCGCCCAGCTTCTCCGCCCGTACCGACGACCGCAGCTCGTCGAGCTCGGCGGCCAACGCGGCGCGATCGGTGCCCGACGACGCGGCCACCCGGCCCTCCAGTTCTCGGATCCGCGAATCGCGCGCGGTACGGGCGTCCACCTCGCCGGAGAACACCACTGCAGCGGCGGGAGCGCCACCGAGTACCGAGGCGAACGAACCTTCCAGCGCGAGCACCGTCATGGCGGGGTTCAACGCCTTCGAGAAGACCACGAACGCGCCACCGTGGTACCGCGAGATCACACAGAACACGATCGGCCCACGGAAGTTCACGATCGCCCGGCCGATCTCGGCGCCGTACTCCAGCTGCAGCTTGCGCATCGACTCGGGCGAGCCGTCAAAGCCCGACAGGTTGGCCAGCACCACCAGCGGCCGGTTGCCGCTGGCCGCGTTGATCGCCCGCGCGGCCTTCTTCGACGACTGCGGGAACAGCGTGCCCGCGGTGTAGGTGTCCGGGCCGTCGGTGGGCGGGAAACCACGCCGCGGCACGGTCCGCGACTCGATACCGAGCAGGCATGCGGGGATGCCGCCGAGGTGCACGTCCTGCACCACGGCGGTGTCGGCGTCGGCCATGCCCGCCCAGCGTTCCAGCATCGGGTGGTCCTGGTCGGCCAGCGCCTGCATCACGGTCCGGATGTCGAACGGCTTCTTGCGGTCCGGATTGGCCTCGGCCGAGAAAATCTCCCCTACGGTGGTGAAGTCACTGCCAGCCAGCGTGTGCGGGAAGGTGGAGACGTCGCGGTCGGTTGGGTCGGTGGTGGCCGCCCGGCGCGGTCCGGTCTCTCCCGGTACGACGTACGTGTGGTCGTAGTGGGCCAGCAGCACGTCCCGCGCGGCGGTCAGGCTCGGCGCCCAGTACTGCGCCTGCCCGTTCGGACCCATCACCCGGTCGTAGCCGCCGATGCCGAAATTGTCCTCGGCGGACACCCCGCCGGAGAAGTCCAGCGACTGCTTGCCGGTGAGCACCATCGCCGAGTCCGGCGTCATCACCAGGATGCCCTTGGTGTGCATGAGCATCGTCGCCTCGGCGTTCCAGTACGGCTGCGCGCCGACGTTGATGCCCGCGACCACGATGTTGATCTCACCGCCGGCCTGGGTGAACTCGACGATCCGTTTGAGCGCGGCGGCCACCCAGTCCATGTTCTCGGTGCCCGACTCCATGGAGATCCGGGCTCCGGCGGACAACGCGTACCACTCCACCGGCACCCGCATCCGCTCGGCCAGGTCCAGGGCCGCGATGATCCGGCGGCACTCCGGCTCGGACAGTGCGCCGAGCGACTTCGTCGGATCGCCGAACAGCGCGACCCGGGTGACCCCCTCGGGGTGGCGGGGGGTGACCGTGCTGACCACACCGGCGACGATTGCCGCGCGGTTGCTCCCCTTCGGCCGGTCGACCGGCGCCAACGCGTTGTGTTCGTCGAGGTCGTGCTCGACGAAGTCGCCGAGCCGGCCGGTGAGTTCGTACGGGTACACCGTGTTGCGGCTGCTCGCCCGCAGCACCTTCAGTCGGTAGTCGTCCAACGGCTCGACCGGCTCGGCCGGCGGCTCGCCGACGACCAGTTCGGCCCCGCCGGTGGCGTCGAAGGCGATCCGTACGGCCATCTTCGTCAGCTCGCCGGTCACCCGGTCGCGTCGGCGCCCGATGAACAGGATCTCCTCCAACCCGGCACCCGCAGTCGTCGGGCGCATCCGCCCGGCGATCATCTCCATCTCCTGGCGGGTGAGGTCGTTCGGCGGCCAGACGTAGATCACGATCCGGTTGGTGGTGAAGCGGGTCTTCGACGGTCTGCGCGACTGTGCCCGGCGGATCGAGTCGAGGCAGGCCGCGACGGTGTCCTCGGTGGTCGGCAGCGACACCAGGCGTCCATCATGGTCACGCAGCCGGGTCAGGTCACGTACCTGCGCGAACGCGACGAGACGCTGGTCGGACGGGTTCTCCCGGGCGACGCACTGGAACAGGTAGACCTCCTCGTCCAGCGAGGGCAGCCGGGTCAGGTCGAACTTGCGCAGCCGCTCCAGCTGCATGCGCTGCGCGATGTACGGGTGCAGGCCGCGGATCAGCCGCTCCTCGACCATTCCCCCGCTCGACGGGCGGAACGTGAAATGGTGGTGCATCACCGCGCCAGCGCGGCCCGCGATGGTGGTGGTCACCCGGCGGACCTGGGGCGGCAGCGGATGCGCGGCGACGACGTCGAGCAGCGCCGCCGCCATGGCGTCGAAGTCCTCCGGCTGGTTCTCCCAGGCGAGATAGACGTCGGCGTCGATGGACTCCCGGCCACCGGCCAGCTCTGCGAGCCCGCCGAGGGCGGACCCCAGGGCGTCGATGGCCACGGCGGTGGTGACCACGCTCGAGTCCGCCCGCTCGGCGACCACGAAGGTGCAGCCGGCGACCTGGTGGGCGTGGACCGCGGTGAGTCCCTTGTTGCCGTAGTACCGGCGGGTCAGCACCTCCAGCATGACCGCGTTGTCGAGGTGGTCACGGACGATCCGCTGGCCTAGCAGCCGGACCAGCGGTTCGGTGCTGCGGACCATGTCGGCGATCCGCTCGGCGCGCTCCGGCGTCTCCGGATGGGCGTCCAGGTGACGCAGGTGCGCGCGGACCCGGGCGTAGACGGTGGCCCGGTTGCGGCGCAGCAACGGCTGCGCGAACCAGGCGAACACCACACCTCGGGCGAGGTCGGCGATCACCGGGAAGCGGACCTGGGTGGCGGCGACCAGTCGCTCCAGGGCGAGACCGGCGGGCTCGTGCAACGACTGGCCGGGTGGCGGCTCCCGCAGCCACGCGCGAAGCAGTGTCGCGACGACGGTGGCGTCGGCGGCGGCACGCTGCAGAGCGAGGAAGATCCGGAAGACGGCGGCTTCGAGATCGGCGGAGCGCTCCAGATCGGTGACGCCGTAGTGACTGAGCGCCTTGGCGAGCTTGGTCTGGAAGGCGTCCGGCAGGCCGGCCCGTTCGACATCGAGGCTCTGCAGGTAGGTGTGGAAGTACTCGCGGTCGCTGTGCACGTGCCCGTCGCCGTCGGCGTCGGTCGGTCGGTTGCGGCTCAGCTCGGCGAGGTCGGCGAAGACCTCGATGAGATCGATCTCAGCGGCCAACGGCCGGTCGCCGTCCTCGGCAGCGGCCCGGCGCGCGACGAGATAGTCGTCGAGGACGCGGCGGTCGTCGTGCGGGTCGACGTCGAAGCCGAGGAGCAGTCCGCGCAGGCCTTCCTGACCCTGTCGGCACCGTTCGGCCGGCGGGAGCGCCCCGGACGCGGCGGGCATCTCCAGCTCGACGGGCGCGACCGGGCCGGACGCCGGGCCGGCGGCGGCGTCGTCCGCGACCGGTTCCAGCCTCAGCAGCGGTGCGCCCGCCTCGACCTGGTTCCCGACCGACACGCCGGATTCCTTCAGCCGGGCCTTGAACGGTGCCCGCAGCACCGTTTCCATCTTCATGGCCTCGAGCACCAGCACCGGCGCTCCCGCCTCCACCTCGGCACCGACCGGCACCGGGGTAGCGACGATCAGGGCGGGCATCGGCGCGCGGAGCACGCCGCCCTCGTCGCGGCTGACCCGGTGGGTCACCCCGTCGACCTCGACCAGGTGGACCGGCCCGTGCGTTGCGGTGACCAGACGATGGCGGCTGCCGTTGACGACGATCTGCCCGGTGTGCCGGTCGAAGCGGTCCAACTCGACGTCGGCGCTGTGCACGACGTCTGCCACCTCAATGCCGACGCGGAACCGGTACGCCCCGGTCCGCGCCACCCGTACCCGGTAGCCGACGCCCCGCAGCTTGAGGTCCACCGGGCGGCCGCTGGCGTGCTGCACCTGCGGGCGGCCGCCGGACGCGGTGGACAGCAGTCGCTGCCGTTCGACGCGCTCGTCGGCCTCGTAGCCCTCGATCGCGGCCGCGGCGAGGGCGACGGCGACGTGCCGGTTGGCGACGAGCCGGCCCGCACCGCGGACCCGGTCGATCCACCCGGTGTCCGCGCTGGCGTCGATCACCTCGGGTTGATCGAGCAGGTCGATCACGAAACTCTTGTTCGTCGCGCCACCCTCGATGATCACGGTGGTGTTCGCCATCGCCCGGCGCAGCCGGCCGAGCGCCTCCTCACGGTCCCGTCCGTACGCGATGATCTTGGCGATCATGGAGTCGAAGGCGGCGGGGATGGTGTCGCCCTCGCTGACCCCGGTGTCCACCCGGATCCCGGGCCCGGAGGGCAGGTCCAGCCGGGCGATCCAACCGGGCGACGGCGCGAAGTCGCGGTCCGGATCCTCGGCGTTGAGCCGGGCCTCGACGGCGTGCCCGCGCTCGGACGGCGGCGCGCCCTCCAGCCGCCCGCCCGACGCCACGTGCAGCTGCGCCTTGACTAGATCGAACCCGGTGGTGGACTCGGTGATCGGGTGCTCCACCTGCAGCCGGGTGTTGACCTCGAGGAACGCGAACATGCGGTCACCCGGGTGATAGAGAAACTCGACGGTCGCCGCGCCCCGGTAGCCGACCGCGACGGCGAGCCGTTCGGCCGCGGCCTTGAGGTCGGCGGCCTGCGCCGGGCTGAGCACCGGCGACGCCGACTCCTCGATCACCTTTTGGTTACGCCGCTGCACTGAGCAGTCACGCACGCCGAGTGCCCAGGCGGTGCCCTGGCCGTCGGCGATCACCTGGACCTCCACGTGCCGGGCACCGGTGACCAGCCGTTCCAGGAACACGACGCCGCTACCGAACGCGCGGGCGGCTTCCTGACTGGTGCGTTCGTACGCGTCGACGAGCTCGGCCTCGTTGGTGATCACCCGGATGCCGCGCCCGCCGCCACCGGCGGTCGCCTTCAACATCAGCGGGTAGCCGATGCCGCTCGCCGCCGCCACGGCGGCCTCCAGGGTCTCGACCGCGCCCCGGCTCCACGGGGCGACCGGTACGCCGACCTCCTCGGCAATCAGCTTTGCGCCGATCTTGTCGCCGAGCTGACGCATCGCGTGCGCGCTCGGTCCGACGAAGGTGACGCCGGTCTTCTCGCACAGCTCCGCGAACGCCGGGGACTCGGCGACGAAGCCCCAGCCGACCCACGCCGCGTCGGCGCCGGTGGCCACCAGGGCGCGTTCCAGGACCGTCAGATCGAGGTACGGCCGGGCGGACGCCGGCCCGAGGTCGTAGGCGATGTCCGCCTCACGGACGAACGTCGCGGTACGGTCGACGTCGGTGTACAGGGCGACGGTCTCGATCCGCGCCCCGGTCTCGGCGGCCAGCTCCCGGGCGGCGTGGATGAGCCGCATCGCGGCCTCACCACGGTTGACGATGGCAATGCGGCTGAACACCCGATCGGCCCTCCGGTACGCCTACGATCCACGCGTCGCTGATGCGACTCCGACAGGATCACCCTTACGCCTGCCGGCTGGAAACACCATAGGGCGTCCGACTAAGTAACGACCATGTCACTCGATGCGGTTGCCGCCACCGGTGCCGGTCGGCTCTCGCCGGATTCCTCAGGCCAGCGTGCTCGGCGCGCCGGTAGGTGCCGGCGCGATAGGTCCGACCTGGGCGGATGCCGGTACCATGACCGCCTGGTAGGGCTCGACGACGACGGCGTCGCCGCAGTCGCGCAGCTGGGTGACGAACGGCTCCGGCACCCACGCCGCCTCGATGTTGCCGGCTTCGAGCTGGGCCGGGACGTCGGGGAAGGCGACCTCGCCGAACGGCTGACCGATAGCGAAGTCGATGTCTCCGTTGATCAGGGCGGGGATGGCCTGGGCGCCACCCTGTGCGGGCAGCACCTCCACCTCGATCCCCCGCTCGGCGAAGATGCCGGCTCCGATGCCGCCCCACAGGGCGGCGGTTTCCGTGCTCGGCAGCGCCGCGACCCTGACCTGACGCAGCTCGCCGTCCGTCCGGTCGTCGGTCGGGGTCGCGTCCGAGTCGGTGCAGGCGGTAAGGGCGAACGCCATGGTGGCAATCAGCCCGAAGGTAAGTGTCTTCTTCGCTGACGAGGCCTTCCGGAGCGGAGGTCGTGGGGTGCGTCGATCCCGGCAGTAGGCCCACCCCGCGAAAATGCGAACTGATGTGAGCGGAGTCACCCTGCCGTGGTGGCCATGCTCGACTACGAGGTCGCCAGATATCAACAAAGGTCTGACGAACGTCACGGAAAAGCTGAGTATCGCTGCCTGACCGGTGGCACCACGAAGGCCGCGCCGGACCGGGAT
>NZ_JBSWXD010000060.1:0-37120 GCF_056160425.1 Micromonospora sp. ABR4_055 | reverse complement strand
ACACCGGGAGAGGGTTGTGGGAGGGGGAGGGGGGGGAGAAAAAACAACACCCACCCCCCCTACTCCCCCACTGTTTTTCTGGTTGCGTCCCGGTTCTCCCTTGCGGAGCCTCGGCCCGCTGTCCGTCGAATCGGCAGGTCACAGTTACTGTGGAGAGTCATTTGACTACGTGAAGTACACTTAACTGTCTACGATCTTCCAACCACGGGGAGGGCGTACGACATGCGGTGGTGGGTACGGCTGGTTCTGACGGTCGCGGTTCTGACGACAGCGGCGGGATGCGCGCCCGCTGTCCGGTCCAACATCGGAGATGGCGACCTGACCAACGACTGGGTGGGGATCGGCACACCGAAAGTGTTCGTCCCACGGGCCGGCGAGTGCCATCCGGTCGCCGCCGGTACCGTCGGCCAGGGCGCCGAGTACCGACCCGTCGACTGCGGACAGTCCCACGAGGTGGAGACGGTCTTCGTCGGGATCTTCACCGGGGTGTACGGCGTACCGGACCACTCCCCCGCCCCCGGCTCGTCCAGCCGGCGGGCCGCCCGCGCCGACTGCGACCAGCGGGTCCGCAAGTTCCTCGGCGACGACTGGCAGGCCGGCCGGCTCCGGCTCGAAGTCGTCGTCCCGTCCACGACGGCCTGGGACGGCGGCGCCCGCTGGTACCGGTGCGACGTCGGCGAGGTGGTCAGCATGCAGGACCGCACCTTTGTCCCCCGCACCGGCAGCCTCACCGGCGCCCTCGACCAGCCGAGCCCGCTGCGCTGGGGCTGCTTCAACCCGAGCGCCAACGCCGCCGGCGACGTCGGAGTTCTCGCACCGGTGGCCTGCACCGAACCACACCAGAGCGAATTCGCCGGGCTGTACCTGGAAGCCGACCTGCCCTACGACGACTTCGCCGCGAACGCCGACCAGGTACACGAACGGTGCCGCCGGGTCGTCGCCGACTACGTCGGCCTACCCGTCGACGACGACCTGCGACACCGCTTCGGCACCATCTACGACTACCCGTTCAAGGACGAGTGGGACGACGGCAACCTCGCCGTACGCTGCCTGCTCTGGCGCGACCAACCACCGCTGACCCGCTCGGTACGCGACGGCGGCACCGCCGCCCTGCCGGTCCGTCAGGGCTGACCGACCCGGCGCAGCAACGCCACGAACATCGCGTCGGTGCCGTGTCGGTGCGGCCACAGCTGCACCGACGGCCCGGCGCCGAGCCCCGGCATACCCGCCGGCAGCAACGGCCGGGCGTCAACGAAATCCACCGGTACGCCGGACCTACGGGCCGCCTCGGTCACCGACACATGCGTCTCCACCCGGTGTGGCGAGCACGTCACGTAGGCCACCACGCCGCCCGGCCGGACCGCCCGCAGCCCGGCGGCGAGCAACTCCCGCTGCAACCGGGTCAACGGTGGCAGGTCCGACGGCTGGCGCCGCCAGCGCGACTCGGGACGGCGGCGCAGCGAGCCGAGCCCGGTGCACGGCGCGTCCACCAGCACCCGGTCGAACGCCGCCTCGGGCAGCTCCGTCCCGGCACCCACCTGACGACCGTCGGCGACGTGCACCGTGACCGGCAGCCCGCGTACCGCCTGCTCCACCAGCCGGGCCCGGTGCTCGGCGACCTCCACCGCGGTCACCTCGGCGCCGCGACCGGCCGCCAACGCGCCGAGCAGCGCCGCCTTGCCACCCGGACCGGCGCACAGGTCCAGCCACCGCCGGTCCGAACCGGACACCTCGGCTGCGGCCAACGCCGCCGCCACCAGCTGCGAGCCTTCGTCCTGCACGTGCGCCCGGCCCTGGCGGACCGCCGACACCTCGCCCGGCGCGCCGCCCGGCAGATAGACGGTGTACGGCGAGAACGCGCCCGGTGCCCCGCCGGTGGCGTCCGCCAGCTCGACCGCGTCGACCCGGCCCGGTCGGGCGCACAGGTGCACCGGTGGCGGCTCGTTGTCCTCGATCAGCAGCCGGGTCGTCTCCGCCAGGCCGTCGCCTGGCTCCTCACCGAGCGCCTCCGCGAACGCCCGGACGATCCACGGCGGATGGTGGTAGGTCACCGCCAGGTGACCTACCGGGTCGGCCTGCTCGTCCGGTGCCAGCTCCGCGAGCCAGTCGTCCAGGTCCCGGGTGGCGATCTCCCGGAGTACGGCGTTGGCGAACCCGACCGCCCCCGGCGCCACGTCATGCACCAGATCCACCGTGGCCGACACTGCGGCGTGCGCCGGAACCCGGGTACGCAGCAGCTGATACGAGCCCAGCCGCAGCGCGTCACGGGCCGGTGGATCGATCCGGTCCACCTCCCGGCCGGCCGCCCGGGCAATGATCAGATCGAGGGTGCCGACCATCCGCAGCGTGCCGTAGGTCAACTCGGTAGCGAAGGCGGCGTCGCGGCCCCGCAACTCCCGGTCCCGCAGGATCGTCGGCAACACCAGATTGGCGTAGGCGTCGTCGCGGTACACCGCCGCGACCGCCTCGTACGCCGCGTCCCGCGCCGGATCCGCCCGCCGCCGACGGCCACGCTGGTCGCGGTCGCCCCTGCCGTTCGCGACTGCGGGGCTCACTCGCTGCGCTCGCTCACTCCTCGCGCTCACCATGACCGCCCTCCGTTCACGACTGCGGGGCTCACTCGCTGCGCTCGCTCACTCCTCGCGCTCACCCGAAGAACTCGCCGGTGGTGATGCGGGCGCCGCGCGCCCAGTCCGCCGCCGACATGGCCTTCTTACCGGCGGCCCGGACCTCGCCGAGCGCGACCGGCACGGTGGCCGTACCGACCAGCAGGCGGTTACGTTCGGCCAGCGCTTCCCCAGGCTTCAGCTCCGGGCCGTCCGGCACCGGCCGGACCGGCCCGAGTTTGACCCGTTCGTCGCGGAACGTGGTCCAAGCGCCCGGCGCCGGAGTGCCGGCCCGCACCCGCCGGTCCACCGCGAACGCCGGATCGGTCCACCGCACCCGGACGTCGTCTACGGTCAGCTTCGGGGCCAGGGACACCCCGTCACCGGGCTGCGGCACCGCACGGGCGGTGCCGGCGGCGATCCCGTCGAGCACCGCGACCAGCAGCTGCGCGCCGCTGGACGCCAGCCGCTGCAGCAGGTCACCGGCGGTGTCCGTCTGGCCGACCTGATCGGTCACCGTGCCGAACACCGGGCCGGTGTCCAGCCCTTCCTCCAGCTGGAACACGCTCGCGCCGGTCACCTCGTCGCCGTGCAGCACCGCGTGCTGCACCGGAGCCGCCCCGCGCCAGGCCGGCAGCAGGGAGAAGTGCAGGTTGATCCAGCCGTGGGTGGGGATGGCCAGCGCGGTCGGCGGGACCAGGGCACCGTAGGCGACGACCGGTACGCAGTCCGGGGCCAGCTCGGTCAGCCGGCTGAGGAACTCCGGCTCCCGCGGGCGCTGTGGGGTCAGCACCTCGATCCCCCGCTCGTCGGCCCAGGCACCGGCTGCGGAGCGGACCAGCCGGCGCCCCCGCCCGGCGGGGGCGTCCGGCCGGGTGACCACCGCGACGAGTTCGTGGCCGCTGGCGGCGATCGCGTCCAGCGCGGGAATGGCGACCGCCGGGGTACCGGCGAAGACGAGTCGCATCGCCGTCACCCGCCCAGACCGAACGGGCTGGTCGCCGCACCGGGCCGGAACAGGCCACCGGGTGAGCGGTGCGGACTGACCTTCACCGTCGGCGGTGCGGCGGCGTCGTACCAGTCGGCTTCGCGGATGGCCTTCATCGCCTCCTTGCGGGTGGCGGCGTCGAGCCGGTCCAGGAACAGCACCCCGTCGAGGTGGTCCGTCTCGTGCTGGACGCAGCGGGCCAGCAGACCGCTGCCGACGATCTGCATCGGATCTCCGTACTCGTTGAAGCCCTTCGCGACGACGTTCTGTCGACGTTTGGTGTCGAAGTAGAGCCCCGGGATGGACAGGCAGCCTTCGGGGCCGTCCTGTTCCTCCTCGTCGGGGAAGTCCAGCACCGGGTTGACCAGGTGGCCCAGCAGGTCGTCGACGTGGAACGTGAATACCCGCAGCCCGACACCGAGCTGCGGCGCGGCGAGGCCGGCGCCGTTCTGATCGGTCATGCTGTCGGTCAGATCGGCGACGAGCCCGCGCAGCTCGGCGTCGAAGTCGACCACGGGCTCGGCCGCAGTGCGCAGCACCGGATCGCCGAAGAGTCGGATGGGCTGGACGGTCACGCGGTCAGGCTCCTTGTCGTGGGCAAACGGTGCCTCCAGTCTACGGGCGTACGCCGGACGTGGTGACGGACGCGGTGGTCACTCGGGCGGCCGTGACCGTGAAGTCGGGAAGACGGTATTGACGACGTGGTGATCCGGCCGTACTACTTCGTCGCTGTCAACGTTCACATCGATGATGTTGGTTGGGTCGAAGTCAGGGCCGTGGCTACGCTTCACCACCGACTTCAAACAGGCCGCGACCCACGGCGAGGTCCACTTCCTCGCCGTGGGCACCCCCTCCGGCCCGGACGGCACCTACGACCTGTCCCAGCTCACCGGCGCAGTCCACGAACTCGCACCGCATCTACACCAGCCGCCTGATCGTCGGCAAATCCACCGTCACACCCGGCACCGCCGCAAAGCTCGAAACCCTGGCCCGCAGCCTCGCCCCCGCCGCCGGGCAGATCGAAGTCGCCTGGAATCCGGAGTTCCTGCGCGAGGGCACCGCAGTGGCCGACACCCTCACCCCGGACCGCATCGTCGTCGGTGCCGACAGCGCGCCGCCGAGATGGTCAAGGCCACCGCGAACGCCTATCTGGCCACCCGCATCTCGTTCATCAACGCCGTAGCCGAGATGAGCGCCGCTGTAGGTGCCAACATCAGCGACCTCGCCGACGCAATCGGCCACGATGCCCGCATCGGACATCAATACCTAACACCCGGACTCGGCTTCGGTGGCGGCTGCCTACCCAAGGACCTCCACGCCTTCACCCAACAGGCCACCGCCGCCGACATCACTCCGGCCGTGAATCTGCTCCGCAGCGTCGACACGATCAACCAACACATGCGCCACCGTGCCATCAACCTGGCCCGCTCAGCCGTCGGAGGAACACTCACAGGACGTCGCATCGCCGTCTGGGGCGCCGCGTTCAAAGCGGGCATCGACGACGTACGCGACTCACCCGCCCTCGACGTCGCCACCCGCCTGCACCACCAAGGCGCGACCGTCACCGTCTACGACCCCCAGGCCATGCCCCAGGCCCGGCAAGCAGCTCCGGACCTGGCCTATGCCCAGACCGCCGCTGACGCCGCTCAGGACGCCCACCTGGTCATTGTGGCCACCGGCTGGCCCGAGTTCGGCGCGCTCGACCCACAGACTATCGCCGACCGATCCGCACCCCGATCCTGCTCGACACCCGGGGAGTCATCACCGTACCCCGCTGGATGGCCGCCGATTGGACCGTCCTCAGCCTCGGCTATCGGACATAGCCGCCAACCCCGGTGGGGCGGCACCTGCCGCCCCACCGGCTACCGGCAGTCTGAAACGAAAGCCGCGACAGACACCCCGTCGAGTCGCGCGTGTCCAAGCCCAACCCGTACCGGCTGCCGGCCGTTGTGCCGAAACCGCAGCAGTTCCGCCCTGTCGACGGCGGCCTCGCCCAGATGCAGATCCCGCCGCCTGTCGACCCAGTCCACCAGCCCCTGCCGGTCGCGGACCTCACCGGTGAAGTGCACCAGCGTGGCGTACCAGATGTCACGGTGATAGCTGTCCTCGAACCAGCCGTCGGACCCCAACTCCTCACCGAGCCGATCAGCGAACCCGTCAGCAGCATCGTCAAGGGGAAACGCACACATCATCACCCCGGACGGCGTGAGCGTCACCCCGCGCAGCCTGAACCGGACTGGCCGACACTCCGCAGCCGCCCGGCCCAGTGCAGCCGCACACCGACCCGCCAGCGGATCACCCACAGGAACATCGCGGCGATGAGTCTCAATGGCTCGGACCGTGAAATGCACCGCCTCCGGGGCGCCGGTCGGCCAGTGACCCGGACCGGCCAACCTCATCACCTCGGCGGTCACCGCAGCCAGCCTCGACACGCTGTCCGTATCGGGAACGAACACCACCGACGTCCCCCACCGGCCACCCTCAACCGGCGGCGTGTCCCGGTAGTGGGTCCCAGACAGGACCGCTTCACGACCCTGAACGAACAACCGGTCGAACGCCGCCGCGTAGGAGGCATCCGCCGCCGCCCTGTCCGAACCCCATGATCGCCTCGTCCTCGGCACCCGGCGCAGCCTACGCCGATGCCAAGCCCATACCCAGACGAACTCCCGTGCACGTCCCTCGTCTGGCTAAAGCCAGCTAGAGCAGGTCGAGCGGGTCGATCTGGATGCGTACCGGCTGGCCGGCACGGCGGGCGGTGCGGGTGCCGGCCGCCACCCGCAGCTGCCGGGCCAGTTCGGCCGCCTGCGACCGGCGGACCCGGATCAGCATCCGTTCCTGGCCGTCGGCCGCCGGCACCGGACCGAGCAGTTCGGCGCTGTCCGGCATCCGCAACGCGGCCAGCAGTTCGGCCACCGCCTCGGCGGGGCCGGTCACGCTGGCCATCCGGGCCGCCGGCGGGAAACCCAGCTCCCGCCGGTCGGCCAACTCGCGGGCGGCGAACCAGCCGGGATCCCAGCGCAGCAGTGCCTGCACCGGGGCGAGCCCGCCGTCGGCGACCACCACCACCTGGCCGCCGTCGGCCGCCGGGCGGGCCAGCGCGGCGGCGGACAGCCAGCGGCGTAGTGCCTCCTCCGCCGCCCGCAGGTCGGCCCGGGTCAGCAACGCCCAGGTGTCCAGCAGCAGTACGGCGCCGTAGCCACCGGCGGCCACCGGCTCGGCGCCCGGGGTGGCGACCACCACCGCCGGCTCGGCCGGCACCGAGGTGAGCACCTCGTCGCGGCCGGAGGTCCGCACCGTGGTGCCGGCGAACGCCCGGCCCAGCTCTTCGGCGGTACGCCGGGCACCGGTCACCGACGCCCGCAACCGACGCCCGTGGCAGTGCGGGCAGGCGTAGCCGGCGGCCGGCCGGCCGCACCAGCGGCACTGTGCGGTGGCGGTCGCCGCCGGCAGGGCCAGCGGGCCGGAGCAGTGCGGGCAGCGGGCCGGGGTCCGGCAGTCCGCGCAGGACACCGCCGGCAGGTAGCCGCGCCGGGGCACCTGCACCAGCACCGGCATCTCGGCCTGCAACGCCGTACGGGCGGTGGCGAAGGCCAGGCTGGGCAGCCGGGCGGTGGCAGCACCCGCGTCGCGGGCCAACTGGGCATCGTCGCCGGCCGGAGTGACCCGTGGGGCACGTCGCCGGACGGTCGCCCGGGCGGCGATGATTTCCCGGGCCCAGCCGGTCTCTACCAGCTGCTGCGCCTCGCCGGAGCGGGCGAAACCGCCGAGCAGCGCCGCGACCCCGCCCAGCTGTGCCCGGGTGAGCAGTACCTCGCGGGCGTGCGGGTAGGGCGCACGCGGTTCGGCGTGCACGTCGTCGCCGTCGTCCCAGATGGCGACCAGGCCCAGATCGGCGACCGGGGCGAACATCGCGGCCCGGGTGCCGACGACCACCTTGACCAGGCCGCGTCTCGCCGCGAGGAACGCCCGGTAGCGCCGGGCCGGGCCGAGCGCCGCGGTGAGCACCACGTGCCGACCGGCACCGAGGACCCGGCGCAGGGCCGCGTCGAGCCGGTCGACGTCACGTCCGTCCGGCAACACCGCGATCGCGCCCCGACCGGCCCGTACGGTGGCGGCGATCGCCTCGGCGTACCGGGCCGGCCAGTCCTCGCCGGGCAGCGGCGCCCAGACGGCGCGGGCCGGCCGACCGTCGGCGACGGCACGTAGAAACGCGGGTCCGGACGGGTACGCCGCCCATCCGGCGGCGTCGGTCGGCGCAGCGTCGGATGGCACAGCGGCCGGTGGCTCGGCGGCCAGTGGCGCGGTGGCGGGACCGGGCTCCGGTTCGCTGGTCTCCTGCTCGACGCGGGCGTGTCTCGGCGGCACGGCCAGCCGCAGCACGTCGGCCAGGTGCCCGGCGTACCGGTCGGCGACGGTGCGG
Source organism: Micromonospora sp. ABR4_055 (assembly GCF_056160425.1). NCBI lineage: Bacteria > Bacillati > Actinomycetota > Actinomycetes > Micromonosporales > Micromonosporaceae > Micromonospora > Micromonospora sp. ABR4_055. The sequence continues at coordinate 29,106 of NZ_JBSWXD010000060.1, read as the reverse complement.
GCCAGAGCCGCGATCTCGGCGCTGAGCACCCGTTCCGGCGAAACCAGCTTGTCGAGGAAGGCGAGCTTGCCGTCGTGGCCGGAGGCGGCCACCCGGTCCAGCACCCACCCGGCCACCAGTTGGCCGGCGAAGCGGACCCGGACCCGGGTGCCCGGCTGCACACCGTCGTCGAGCTCCGCTGGGACCAGGTAGTCGAACGGTCGGTCCAGGTGCGGCAGCGGCACGTCGACGCAGATGCGCGCGACCGGCAGCCGGTCGGCCGGCTGTCGGTCGCATGCCGCGCGGGTGCTCACCGGGCCATCCTGCCCGGCTGCCGGACTGGCCGGCGACCCGCCACCCCCGATGGTCGTCCAGCGGCGACAGGTCAGGCTCCGGCGGCGGCCTTCAGGTCCGCAGCCCGGTCGGTGCGCTCCCAGGCGAACTCCGGCATTTCCCGACCAAAGTGGCCGTAGGCGGCGGTCGGCCGGTAGATCGGCCGCAGCAGGTCCAGGTCGCGGATGATCGCGGCCGGCCGCAGGTCGAACACCTCGCCGATCGCCCGTTCGATCCGGTCCACCGGCACGTTCTCGGTGCCGAACGTCTCCACGAACAGGCTCACCGGGTGGGCCTTGCCGATCGCGTACGCGACCTGCGCCTCGCACCGCTCCGCCAGCCCGGCGGCCACGACGTTCTTGGCGACCCAGCGCATCGCGTACGCCGCCGAGCGGTCCACCTTCGACGGGTCCTTACCGGAGAACGCGCCGCCACCGTGCCGGGCGTACCCACCGTAGGTGTCCACGATGATCTTCCGGCCGGTCAGGCCGGCGTCGCCCATCGGTCCGCCGATCTCGAAGCGCCCGGTCGGGTTGACCAGCAGCCGGTAGCCCTCGGTGTCCAGACCGAGGCCCTCCAGCTCGGGGGCGATCACGTGCTCGCGGACGTCCGGGGTGAGCAGTGACTCCAGCGAGATGTCCGCAGCGTGCTGGCTGGACACGACCACGGTGTCCAGCCGCGCCGGCCGCAGCCCGTCGTACTCGACGGTGACCTGGGTCTTGCCGTCCGGCCGCAGGTACGGGATGGTGCCGTCCTTGCGGGTCGCCGACAGCCGTCTCGCCAGCCGGTGCGCCAACGCGATCGGCAGCGGCATCAGCTCCGGCGTCTCCGAGCAGGCGAATCCGAACATCATGCCCTGGTCGCCGGCGCCCTGGGCGTCGAGCGCGTCGTCGGCCGACTCGCCGACCCGGCGCTCGATGGCGGTGTCGACGCCCTGGGCGATGTCCGGCGACTGTGCGCCGATCGACACGCTCACGCCGCAGGACGCGCCGTCGAACCCTTTCTTGGAGGAGTCATAGCCGATCCCCAGGATCGTCTCGCGAACGATGGCCGGGATGTCCGCGTACGCCTGGGTGGTGACCTCCCCCGCGACGTGTACCTGGCCGGTGGTGATCAGGGTCTCGACCGCGACCCGGGACCGGGGGTCCTGGGTCAGCAGCGCGTCGAGGATCCCGTCGCTGATCTGGTCGGCGATCTTGTCCGGGTGGCCCTCCGTGACAGACTCGGAGGTGAAGAGACGGCGTGCCACGGTACTCCTTGAATCCGAAAGCAATGGTTCCCGGCAGTCTAGTCATCCACGTTGGGGTCTGGTGCCGTGCCGACCAAGGAATCCGGCGGTTCGCCGACCGACGTAGCGCAGCTCACTGCGACAGTCGGGCCACTACCAGATCCCATATGTCGTCGGCGAGCTGCTCCTTGCCCCGTTCGTCGAGCACCGCGACCGGACCGTCGGCGTCGAGCACTGTGGCCGAGTTGACATCCGCGCCGAACACCCGGTCGACACCCACCTGGTTGGCGACGATCAGGTCCGCGTTCTTGCGCGCCAGCTTCGCCCGGGCGTTGGTCAGCAGGTCCCCGGTTTCCGCGGCGAACGCGACGAGGAGCTGTCCGGGTCGCTTTGCCGCGCCGAGTTCGGCGGCAATGTCCGGGTTGGTGACCAGTTCGATCACTGGCGGTCGCCCGCCGTCGTCTTTCTTGATCTTCGTGGGTGCGTAGCTCGCCGGCCGGAAGTCGGCCGGCGCCGCGGCCATCACGACCACGTCGGCTTCGGCTGCTGCGGCGAGCGTGGCGACCCGCAGCTCCTCGGTGCTGCCCACCCGAATCAGCCGGACACCGGCCGGATCCGGCAGCGACACGTTCGCGGCGATCACCGTCACCTGCGCGCCACGGGCGACGGCGGTACGGGCGAAGGCGTACCCCTGCTTGCCGGACGACCGGTTGCCGAGGAACCGCACCGGGTCGAGCGGTTCACGGGTGCCGCCGGCGGTGACCACCACCCGACGGCCGGTGAGGTCGGCGACAGCACCGGGCGGGCGGGCCAGGACCCGGCGGGCGACGGCGAAGATCTCCCCGGGGTCGGGCAGCCGGCCCTTGCCGGTGTCGGACCCGGTCAGCCGGCCGGTCGCCGGGTCAATGACCAGCACCCCGCGGCGGCGCAGCAGCGCCACGTTGTCGGCGGTGGCCGGATGCTCCCACATCTCGGTGTGCATCGCCGGGGCGAACAGCACCGGACACCGGGCGGTCAGCAGGGTGTTGGTGAGCAGGTCGTCGGCGAGCCCGTGCGCGGCCCGGGCGATCAGGTCCGCTGTGGCCGGGGCAACCAGCACCAGGTCGGCCTGCTGGCCGAGCCGCACGTGCGGCACGTCATGGACGTCGCTGAAGACATCATCGGCGACCGGCTGCCCGGACAGCGCCGACCAGGTCGGCGCACCGACGAAACGCAACGCCGCCGCAGTCGGCACCACCTTGACCTGGTGGCCCGACTCGGTCAGCAGCCGGAGCAGCTCGCACGCCTTGTACGCAGCGATCCCGCCACCGACGCCGAGAACGACCCGGGGCGGGACGCGGGCCGGCGTACCGGCGCTCAGGGCTGGTCGGTGGGCTCGGCGGTGAGCAGGTTGGAGTTGATCTCTCGCATGGCGATGGAGAGCGGCTTCTCCTGCGGCGTGGTCTCCACCAGCGGTCCGACGTACTCCAGCAGGCCCTCACCGAGCTGGCTGTAGTACGCGTTGACCTGGCGGGCACGCTTGGCGGCGAAGATCACCAGGGCGTACTTCGACGAGGTCTTCTCCAGCAGCTCGTCGATGGGCGGGTTGGTGATGCCTTCCGGGCTGGCAATGGATCCCACGGGATGCAACCTTTGTGTCGTCGGGCTCTGTCGCTGGGTGTCATCGTCTAACCAACGTCGTGAACCGGTGCTGCCAGACCAGACCGGGCTGTCAGACCGGGCTGTCAGACCGGGCTGTCAGACCGGGCGGTGCGACTGGGCGTCGGTCAATAATGACGAACCGAGCAATCCTACCAGCTCGATTGCGGCTCGCGTCACATCGTCGTTGACCACCGTGACGTCGAACTCCTGCTCGGCGGCCAGCTCCTCGTCGGCGTGCTCCAGCCGGCGACGGATCGTCTCCTCGTCGTCGGTCCCCCGACCGACGAGGCGCCGTTTCAGCTCCTCGACGCTGGGTGGCGCGAGGAAGACCAGCTGGGCCTCGGGCATCGCCGCCCGCACCTGCCGGGCACCCTGCAGGTCGATCTTCAGCAGCACCGGCTCGCCGGCGCGTAGTCGTTGCTCGACCGCCGAGCGCGGAGTGCCGTAGAGGTTGCCGGCGAACTCGGCCCACTCCAGCAGCTGCCCGGTGGCAGCCATCCGCTCGAACTCGGGCCGGTCGACGAAGTAGTAGTGGACGCCGTCGACCTCGTAGTCCCGCATCGGGCGGGTGGTCACCGAGACGGACAGCCAGATCCAGGGCGAGCGCGCCCGGATCAGCTCGATCACGCTGTCCTTGCCGACCCCGGAAGGGCCGGAGAGGACCGTGAGCCGAGCTGCCGGGCGCGCGTCGTCATACATGGTCACTGCTTGTTTCTACACCCTGCCGCGAATCAGTTCGCGGCGAACTCCCCGAGCAGGGCCTTGCGCTGCTGGTCGCCGAGGCCACGGAGGCGACGGCTGTCGGCGATCTTGAGCTTCTCCATGATCTGGGTCGCCCGGATCTTGCCGATGCCCGGCATCGCCTGCAGCACGGCGGAAACCTTCAGCTTGCCGACAACGTCGTCGGACTCCGCCCGGTCGAGCACGGCGGCGAGGGTGGTCTTGCCCTGCTTGAGTTGCTCCTTCAACTCAGCACGGGCCTTACGGATCTCCGCAGCCTTCTCCAGCGCGGCTGCGCGCTGTTCGGGGGTCAGTGACGGGAGCGGCACCAGTTCTCCTCAGGTCCCTATCGCGACGGGCGGATCGCACCGCCGCTCTGTGAAACGTGGTGTGGCCGGGAACCAAAGGGGCATGTGGTTCCCAGCGCGGGGAAAACTAGCGGTCAGCGACGTTTTCGGCAACGTGGCCGCACCACGATCACGCGGGGGTGATCGGTCACTCACTCAGACCAGAACCCCGAGAGCCTCCCGACACTTAACAAGCGTCTGTTCGGCTGCGGCCCGCAACGCCGACGGGTCCGGACCGGATTTCAGCACCTCACGGGAGTACGACGGAAGGACTGCGGAAAGCGCTTGCCCGAACACTGTCCGCAGGTCCTCGGGCCGTCCACCTTGCGCACCCAGCCCGGGGGCAAGCATTGGGCCATTGACATGCGACAGTTCATGGCCGGTGTCACCAACGGTCGCACCGACCACCAGACCGAAACTGCCAATCGGCTCCGCACCCACGTTGAGCTGCGAAATCTCATCGATCACCGTCTGAGCGACGGTGCGTCCATCGGACAGCCGGGCGTGCTGCACGGCCCGCCCCTCGGGATTCGAGGTCAGCGCGACCACGAAGACGCCGCCGCCGTGCCGGCCGGCGAGATCGAACATCGGAGCGAGCGCCCCGACGCCCAGATACGGGTTGGCCGTGACCGCGTCGACCGCCAACGGGCTCGCCGGATCGAGGTAGGCGGCGGCGTACGCGGCGACCGTCGAACCGATGTCGCCGCGCTTCACGTCAAGCAGGACGAGGGCCCCAGCCTCGCGAAACTGTCGGATAGTTGACTCTAGGACGCCGATGCCCGCAGCCCCGAATCGTTCGAAGAAGGCCGATTGAGGCTTCACCACCGCAGCCACGTCGCCAAGCGCGTCGACCGCCGTCGCGGCGAACCGGGCCAGCCCATCGACGTCGTCCGGCAGCCCCCACCGGGTCAACAGCTCCGGATGCGGGTCGACACCCACGCACAGCGGGCCCCGGACGCTGACGGCCCGGTGCAGTCGCTGACCAAAGGTCTCCATCGGCTCTCCCTTCCTCGGCGGTACCGCCGGGCGGACCTCAGCGCGGTACCGCGACGGCCGCAGCCGCCATCGCGCGGGCGATCCGCGCGATGTCATCGTCGTCCGCCGGATAGGGCGGCATGGTGTAGATCAGGTCCCGGAACGGCCGCAGCCACACCCCGGCGTCCACCGCCGCCGCAGTCGCCGCTGCCAGGTCGACCGGCCGGTCCAGCTGGACCACCCCGATCGCGCCGAGCACCCGGACGTCGCGCACGCCGGGCAGCGTCGCGACCGGGGCCAAGCCGTCGCGCAGCCCGGCCTCGATCCGCCGTACGGCGACCTGCCAGGCCGGGACGACCCCAGCCGGCGCCGGACCGGTGGCCGCAACCGGCTCGGCCCCCGCCGTCGGCGCGGCGGCGCGCAGCAGTCCGATCGAGGCGTTGGCGACCGCGCAGGCCAACGGATTGCCCATGAAGGTCGGCCCGTGGGCGAGGACCCCGCTGGCGGAGATCCCGGCGGCCACCTCCGGGGTGCACAGCGCGGCCGCCAGTGTGAGGTAGCCACCGGTCAACGCCTTGCCCAGGCAGAGCACGTCCGGTGTCACCCCGGCGTGCTCGGCTGCGAAGAACGCGCCGGTCCGGCCGAACCCGGTGGCGATCTCGTCGAAGATCAGCAGTACGTCGTGCGCGGCGGTCGCCTCGCGCAGGGCGCGCAGGTACGCCGGATGGTGGAACCGCATGCCGCCGGTGCCCTGCACCACCGGCTCGACGATCACCGCGGCGATCTCGTCCGCGTACCGGGCCACCGCGTCGACCAGCTCGGCCAGGTACCGCTCGTCCGGCGCCCCCGCGAAGTCGCCCGGCGGGGCGGACACGAACACCTGCGCCGGCAGCACTCCGCGCCACAGATGGTGCATCCCGCCCTCGGGGTCGCAGACGCTCATCGGGTGGAAGGTGTCCCCGTGGTAGCCGCCGCGCCAGGTGGCCAACTTGCGCCGGCCGGGCCGACCCCGACCCAGCTGGTACTGCAGGCCCATTTTGATGGCGACCTCGACGCTCACCGAGCCCGAGTCGCAGAGGAACACGTGCTCCAGGCCGGACGGGGTGATCTCCACCAGGGTCTGTGCGAGGCGGACCGCCGGCTCGTGGGTGAGCCCGCCGAACATCACGTGCGCCATCCGACCCAGCTGGTCGGTGACGGCCGCGTCCAGCACCGGGTGCTGGTAGCCGTGCACGGCGGCCCACCATGACGACATTCCGTCGACCAGTTCCCGCCCGTCGGCCAGCCGCAGCCGGACTCCGGCGGCGCTGTCGACCAGCAGGGGCGCCATGGCCGGGGGCAGCGCGGCGTACGGATGCCAGACGTGCCGGCGGTCCAGCTCCCGTAACCGCTCGGCGCGGTGGCCGTCGCCGGGCACCGGCAGCTGTGCGCTCACCGGCCCCGGGCCCGCCGGACGCGGTGCGCTCATCGGCCCCGGGCCTGCCGGGCGATCGCCCGGACCAGCCCCGGACCACGGTAGATGAAGCCGGTGTAGAGCTGCACCAGGCTGGCGCCGGCGTCGAACATCCGGGCCGCGTCGTCCGGGTCGAGGATGCCGCCGACCCCGATGACCGGCAGCGCGCCACCGGTCTCCCGGTGGACGAAGGAGACCACCTCCCGGGCCCGGCCGGTCAGCGGCCGGCCGGACAGCCCGCCGGCCTGATCGGCCTGATCCGCGTCGGCGCCGGCCAGGCCGGAGCGGGACAGGGTGGTGTTGGTGGCGATCACCCCGGCCGCGCCCCGGGCCAGGCACACCTCCAGCAACTCGGCGATGGCCGGCTCGCACAGGTCCGGCGCGATCTTGATCAGGATCGGCCGCTCCCCCACCAGGGTCGCCAGCAGGGTGTCGAGATGTCCGCGGTCCTGCAGCTGCCGTAGCCCCGGGGTGTTCGGCGAGGAGACATTGATCACGAAGTACTGGCCGTAGCCGCTGAGAGCCTTGTACGCCGACAGGTAGTCGTCAACCGCCTCCTCGATCGGCACCACCTTTGACTTGCCGAGCGAGATGCCCAACGGCACCGGGCGGTCGGCGTGCGCCGGATGCGAGCGGCCGAACCCGGCCCGCTCGTCCAGCCGGCCGAGCACTGCGAGCCGGTCGGCGAGCGCCTCGGCGCCAGCGTTGTTGAACCCCATCCGGTTGATCACCGCCTCGCTGGTCGGCAACCGAAACAGCCGGGGTCGGGGGTTGCCCGGCTGGGGACGCGCGGTGACCGTACCGACCTCGACGAAGCCGAAACCCAACGCCGGCCAGGCGGGCAGCGCCAAGCCGTCCTTGTCCATCCCGGCGGCCAGGCCGACCGGGTTGGGGAAGTCGACCCCGAAGACGGTACGCGGCGCGGCCACCGCGTACCGGGTGCGCAACGCGGCCAGCGCCACCCGGCTGCGGGACAGGGCGGCCAGCCGGCGCAGCGTCCACTCATGGGCGGTCTCGGCGTCACCGCCGCCGAGCCGGAACAACGCCGACCGGGCCAGCCCGTACCCGCCGGATCGGGTCACCGGGCCGCCTGTCGGCCGGCTGTCTCCGGGCGCAGCGCCGCGTGCAGCTGCTGCAGCGGCCGGACCGCCATGTCCCCGTTGATCAGCGCCTCGATGCCCATCACGGCGGCGGCGACCCCGGGCACGGTGGTCACACACGGGGTGTCCGCGGTGACCGCCGCGCTGCGGATCTCGTACCCGTCGGAGCGGGCGCTGGCCCCGGAGCCCTGCGGCGTGTTGATCACCAGGGCGATCTCGCCGGAGGCGATCAGCGTCACCGCGTCAGGTTGGCCGTCACCCGGTTCCTCCCAGTGTTTGCGGGTCAACTCGCAGGCGATGCCGTGGCGGCGCAGCACCTCGGCGGTGCCGGCGGTGGCGACGATGTCGAACCCGAGATCGGCCAGCCGCTTCACCGGGAAGATCATCGCGCGTTTGTCCCGGTTGGCGACCGAGACGAAGACCTTTCCGCTGGTCGGCAGGGAGCCGTACGCGGCAGCCTGCGACTTGGCGAAGGCGTTGCCGTACGCCGGGTCGATCCCCATTACCTCGCCGGTCGACTTCATCTCCGGGCCGAGCAGCGAGTCGACGCCGTGCCCGGCGCGGGTGCGGAACCGCTTGAACGGCAGTACCGCCTCCTTGACCGCGATCGGCGCGTCCGGCGGCAACGTGCCGCCGTCACCGGTGGCCGGCAGCATCCCTTCGTCGCGCAGCTGCGCGACGGTGGCCCCGAGCATGATCCGGGCCGCCGCCTTGGCCAGCGGCACCGCAGTGGCCTTGGAGACGAACGGAACGGTCCGCGAGGCCCGCGGGTTGGCTTCCAGCACGTACAGCACGTCGTCCTTGAGCGCGTACTGCACGTTGAGCAGCCCGCGGACCCCGACGCCGCGGGCGATCTGCTCGGTGTAGTGCCGGATGGTGGCCAGGTGCGGGGCGGCCAGGGTGATCGGCGGCAGCGCGCAGGACGAGTCGCCGGAGTGGATGCCGGCCTCCTCGATGTGCTCCATCACCCCGCCGAGGTAGACCTCGCCGGTGGCGTCGCACAGCGCGTCCACGTCGATCTCGATGGCGTCGTCGAGGAACCGGTCGACCAGCACCGGGTGCTCCGGCGAGATGTCGGTGGCCCGGCCGATGTAGTCGCGCAGCGTCGCGTCGTCGTAGACGATCTCCATGCCGCGCCCGCCGAGCACGTACGACGGGCGGACCAGCACCGGATAGCCGATCTCGTCGGCGATCGCCTTGGCCTGCTCGAACGACACGGCGGTGCCGTGCGCCGGGGCGCGCAGCCCGGCGCGGGCCAGCACCTGGCCGAACGCGCCCCGCTCCTCGGCCAGGTGGATCGACTCCGGTGGGGTGCCGACGATCGGCACCCCGGCATCGGCGAGCCGCTGCGCCAGCCCGAGCGGGGTCTGCCCGCCGAGCTGGACGATCACCCCGACCACGCCGGGGCCGCCCGCGGCCCGGCCGGCGGCGTCCTCGGCCTGCCAGACCTCCAGCACGTCCTCGAAGGTGAGCGGCTCGAAGTACAGCCGGTCGGCGGTGTCGTAGTCGGTGGAAACCGTCTCCGGATTGCAGTTGACCATGACGGTCTCGTACTCGGCGAGCGCCATCACCGCGTGCACGCAGGAGTAGTCGAACTCGATGCCCTGGCCGATCCGGTTCGGCCCGGAGCCGAGGATCAGCACTTTCGGCCGGTCCGACGGCGCTACCTCGGTCTCCACGTCGTAGCTGGAGTAGTGGTACGGCGTGCGGGCGGCGAACTCGGCGGCGCAGGTGTCGACCGTCTTGTAGACCGGGTGCAGACCGAGCCGGTGCCGCAACGCCCGAACCCCGTCCTCGCCGGCCAGCTCCGGACGCAGCGCGGCCATCTGCCGGTCGGACAGCCCGGCCCGCTTGGCCCGGCGCAGCAGTGCGCCGTCGAGCACCGGCGCGGCCTCGATCTCACGGCGCAGTTCGACCAGGCCGGCGATCTCCTCGAGGAACCAGGGGTCGATACCACCGGAGGCCTCGGTGACCTGGGCGACGGTGGCACCCAGCCGCAGCGCCCGTTCGACGGTGTAGAGCCGGCCGTCGTGCGGGGTGGCCAGCTCGGCCAGGGTGGACTCGACGGTGGCGTCGGCCGGATCGGGCACCGTCCAGAAACCGGCGGCCTTCGTCTCCATCGAGCGCATCGCCTTGTTCAGCGCCTCGGTGAAGTTGCGGCCCAGGCTCATCGCCTCGCCGACCGACTTCATCGTGGTGGTCAGCTCCGGGTCGGCGCCGGGAAACTTCTCGAACGCGAACCGGGGGATCTTGACCACGACGTAGTCGAGGACCGGCTCGAACGCCGCCGGGGTCTGCTTGGTGATGTCGTTGGGGATCTCGTCGAGGGTGTAGCCGATGGCCAGCTTGGCGGCGATCTTGGCGATCGGGAAGCCGGTCGCCTTGGACGCCAGCGCCGACGACCGGGACACCCGGGGGTTCATCTCGATGACGACGAGCCGGCCGGTGCCCGGGTGCACGGCGAACTGGATGTTGCAGCCGCCGGTGTCGACGCCGACCTCGCGCAGCACGGCGATGCCCATGTCGCGCATCCGCTGGTACTCCCGGTCGGTGAGGGTCATCGCCGGGGCGACGGTGACGCTGTCGCCGGTGTGCACCCCCATCGGGTCGATGTTCTCGATGGAGCAGACCACGACCACGTTGTCGTTGCGGTCGCGCATCAGCTCCAGCTCGTACTCCTTCCAGCCGAGCACGCTCTCCTCGATGAGGACCTCGTGCACCGGAGAAGCGGCCAGCCCGGCACCGGCGATGCGCTCCAGGTCGTCCGGGGTGTGCGCCATGCCGGAGCCGAGCCCCCCCATGGTGAACGACGGCCGGATGACCACCGGCAGCCCGAGCTCGGCGACGGTGTCGTGCACCTCGGCCATGCTGTGGCAGACCCGGCTGCGCGGGGTCTCCCCGCCGGCGGCGGCGACGATGTCCTTGAACAGTTGCCGGTCCTCGCCACGACGGATCGCGTCGACGTCGGCCCCGATCAGCTCCACGCCGTACTTGTCCAGCACGCCGGCGGAGTGCAGGGCGACCGCCGTGTTCAGCGCGGTCTGCCCGCCGAGGGTGGGCAGCAGCGCGTCGGGACGCTCCCGGGCGATGACCAGCTCGACGAACTCGGGCGTGATCGGCTCGACGTAGGTGGCGTCGGCGAACTCCGGGTCGGTCATGATGGTCGCCGGATTGGAGTTGACCAGCGACACGCGCAGCCCTTCGGCGCGCAGCACCCGGCACGCCTGGGTGCCGGAGTAGTCGAACTCGCAGGCCTGGCCGATGATGATCGGCCCAGAGCCGATCACCATGACATGCTGCAGATCTGTCCGCTTAGGCATGTTTTCCCTCGATCAGCTCGACGAACCGGTCGAACAGGTAGTCCGCGTCGTGCGGACCGGCCGCCGCTTCCGGGTGGTACTGGACGGTGAACGCCGGCACCTCACGGGCCCGCAGCCCCTCGACCACGTCGTCGTTGAGGCACACGTGGCTCACCTCGACGCCGCCGAAGTCGGTGTCGATCACCGTGTTCAGCGGGGCGTCCACGGCGAACCCGTGGTTGTGGCTGGTCACCTCGACCTTGCCGGTGGTGCGGTCGAGCACCGGCTGGTTGATGCCGCGGTGGCCGTAGCCGAGCTTGTAGGTGCCGAAGCCCAGCGCCCGGCCGAGGATCTGCGAGCCGAAACAGATGCCGAACAGCGGGATCCGGCGCCCCATCACCTGGCGGGCCAGCGCGACCGGATGGTCGGCGGTGGCCGGGTCACCCGGCCCGGGTGAGAAGAACACCGCGTCCGGGCCGGTCGCCAGGACCTGCTCCAGCGTCGAGGTCGCCGGCAGCACGTGGGTGGTCACCCCACGCTCGGCGAGCCGGCGCGGCACGTTGCGTTTGATGCCCAGGTCCAGCGCGGCGACGGTGTAGCGGTGCTCGCCCTGCGCGGTGACCGTGTACGGCTCGGCGGTGGTCACCTCGGCGGACAGGTCGGCACCGACCATCTGCGGGGCCCGCCGGACCCGGTCCAGCAGCTCCTGCGGGTCGCCGGTCAGGGTGGAGACGCCGACCCGCATCACCCCCCGGTCGCGCAGGTGCCGGGTCAGTGCCCGGGTGTCGACCCCGCAGATGCCGACCACCCCTTCGGCGGCCAGCCGGTCCTCCAGGTCACCGGTGGCCCGCCAGTTCGACGGGCGGCGGGCCGGATCCCGGACCACGTAGCCGGCCACCCGGATCCGGTCCGACTCGTCGTCGTCGACGTTGACCCCGGTGTTGCCGATGTGCGGTGCCGTCTGCACCACCACCTGCCGGTGGTAGGACGGGTCGGTCAGGGTCTCCTGGTAGCCGGTCATCGCGGTGGTGAACACCGCCTCGCCGAAGGTCTCCCCGACCGCGCCGTAGCTCTCGCCGGGGAAGACCCGGCCGTCCTCGAGCACCAGCAGCGCCGGAACCCGCTGGCGGGTTGCTGCGGTGGTGGCGGTGTCGTTCATCGCACGGCCTTTCCGTCGAGCACGGTCGCGTCGCCGCGCAGGAAGGTGGCGACCACCTGGCCGGGCAGCACCATCCGCGCGTACGGCGTGTTGCGGCTGCGGCTGGCCGACTCGGCCGGGTCGACGGTGCGGCTGGCGGCCGGGTCGATCAGGGTGAGGTTCGCCGGGACGCCCGGCGCGGGGTCGTGCCCGTGCCCGGTCAGCCCGGCGATCCGGGCCGGGGCCCGGGACATCCGCTCCGCGATCAGCTCCCAGTCTGGTACACCGTCGGCGTCGTGCAACGCGGTCGTGAGCAGCACCACCGACAGGGCGGTCTCCAACCCGAGCATGCCGGGCCGGGCGTACGCCCACTCGCACTCCTTGTCCTCCACCGCGTGCGGGGCGTGGTCGGTGGCGACGATGTCGATGACGCCCTCGGCGAGCGCGGCGCGCAGCGCGGCGACATCCTCGCCGGTCCGCAGTGGCGGATTGACCTTGAAGACCGGGTCGTAGCTGGTCGGCGCCTCGTGGGTGAGCAGCAGGTGGTGCGGGGTGACCTCGGCGGTGATCCGGACCCCACGGGCCTTGGCCTGCCGAACGATCTCCACGCTGCCGGCGGTGGACAGGTGGCAGACGTGCAGCCGGCTGCCGACGTGTTCGGCGAGCAGCGCGTCGCGGGCGATGATCGCCTCCTCGGCGACGGCCGGCCAGCCGGTCAGGCCGAGCCGGGTGGAGACCTCGCCCTCGTGCATCTGGGCGCCCTCGGTCAGCCGGGGCTCCTCGGCGTGCTGGGCGACGACACCGTCGAACGCCTTGACGTACTCCAGGGCACGGCGCATCAGCCGGGGGTCGGCGACGCAGTGCCCGTCGTCGGAGAAGACCCGCACCGCGGCGGCGGAGTCGGCCATCGCGCCCAGCTCGGCGAGACGCTCGCCGGCCAGACCGACGGTGACCGCGCCGATCGGCTGCACGTCGACCAGCCCGGCCTGGCGGCCGAGCCGCCAGACCTGTTCGACGACGCCGGCGGTGTCGGCCACCGGGGAGGTGTTCGCCATCGCGCAGACCGCGGTGTAGCCGCCGAGCGCGGCGGCCCGCGACCCGGTCTCCACCGTTTCGGCGTCCTCCCGGCCGGGTTCACGCAGGTGGGTATGGAGATCGACCAGCCCGGGCAAGGCGATCAGGCCGTCGGCGTCGAGCACCTGCGCCCCCGGTGCGCTCAGCCCGGTGCCGGCGTCGGCGACCACACCGTCGCGCAACAGCAGGTCGACGGGGTCCCGGCCGAGGACCCGGACGCCCTTGATCAGGTACGCGCTCACAGCGAGGTCCTTTCGTCGTGCGCGTGGAATCGGTGGTGCCGGTGAGAATGTCGGTGACCGGTTGGCCGCATCAACCGCGGCCGCCGAGCAGCAGGTAGAGCACGGCCATCCGGACGCTTACCCCGTTGGCGACCTGTTCCACGATCGTGGAGCGGGGCGAGTCGGCGACCTCGGCGGAGATCTCCATGCCCCGGTTCATCGGACCGGGGTGCATCACGATGGCGTGCCCGGGCAGCCGGCGCAGCCGGGCCCCGTCCAGGCCGTACCGGCGGGCGTACTCACGGGCGGACGGGAAGTAGGAGTCGGCCATCCGCTCGTGCTGCACCCGCAGCATCATCACCACGTCGGCGGTGGGCAGCACGGCGTCGAGGTCGTAGCCGACCCCGACGCCGGGGGCGAGCGCGGTGGCGATGTCGACCGGGATCAGCGGCGGCGGCCCGACCAGGGTCACCTTGGCGCCGAGGGTGGCCAGCAGCAGGACGTTGGACCGGGCCACCCGGCTGTGCAGCACGTCGCCGACGATCACCACGTGCAGGCCGGCGAGCCGGCCCAGCCGGGCCCGCATGGTGTACGCGTCGAGCAGTGCCTGGGTCGGGTGCTCGTGGGTGCCGTCGCCGGCGTTGACCACCGACCCGTCCACCCAGTTGGCCAGCCGGTGCGGGGCGCCGGAGGCGGGGTGGCGGATCACCACCGCGTCGGCCCCCATCGCCTGCAGGGTGAGCGCGGTGTCCTTGAGGCTCTCGCCCTTGGAGACGCTGGATCCCTTGGCCGAGAAGTTGATCACGTCGGCGGAGAGCCGCTTGGCGGCGGCCTCGAACGAGATCCGGGTCCGGGTGGAATCCTCGTAGAACAGGTTCACCACGGTCCGCCCCCGCAGGGTGGGCAGCTTCTTCACCTCGCGGCCGGCCAGCGAGGCGAGTTCGACCGCGGTGTCCAGAATCCGGGTGGCGTCCGCCGCGTCCAGATCGGCGCCGGACAGCAGGTGCCTGATCATCGCTGGTCCCTCCCCCGCTGCGGACCGTCCGCCGCCTGGGCCGCGCCGGGGGAACTGAACAGCCGTACCTCGTCGGTGTCGTCGGTCTCGGCGAGCAGCACCTTGACGTTCTCGGTGAGCGCGGTGGGGATGTTCTTGCCGACGTAGTCGGCGCGGATCGGCAGCTCCCGGTGGCCCCGGTCGACCAGCACCGCCAACTGCACCGAACTGGGCCGGCCGAGGTCGCTGATCGCGTCCAACGCCGCCCGTACGGTCCGACCCGAGTAGAGGACGTCGTCGACCAGGATGACCCGCTGTCCGTCGATGCCACCGGCGGGCAGTTCGGTGGGCCCGACCGCACGGGTGGCCTTCAACCGGAGATCGTCCCGGTAGAGGGTGATGTCGAGCACACCGACCGGGACGCCGACTCCTTCGAAGGCGCGGATCCGGTCGGCGAGACGGCGGGCGAGCGGCACGCCCCGGGTGGGAATTCCGAGCAGTACGGTGCGTTGCGCCCCGTTGGTCTTTTCCAGCACCTGATGGGCGATCCGGTCCACAACGCGTTGAATGTCGGCGCTGGTCAGGATGCTCTTAACTGACGGTGGCATCGTCGCCGATGATTGGGTGGCCGACGGGTAGGCCACAGCGGACCCCCTTCCCCGCCTCACGGGACGGGTCGTTAAAGGACGTCTTGGGTATCGCCAGCCAGCACCCGGCTGGTCAGCGGTCACGCCGAACGTTACCAGCGTCCCGTTGCCGAGCCGATATGGGGCGCTGAGTGTCGCATCAGTAAGACGAAATTTGGGGCAAGTCGTCACGATCTTGTTCACTGGTAGCTATTCACCACTTGACCGCGCTTGCGAACCGCCGTACCGTCACGCTCCGTAGCGATCGCTGGGGAAAGCCCCGGGCAAAGCACTGGGAGAGTCCGTATGCCCTCTGAGTACGCCAAGTCGTTGGGCGCCCGCCTGCGCTCCATCCGTCAGCAGCAGGGGCTGTCCCTGCAGGGGGTGGAGGAGAAGTCGAACGGGCGTTGGAAGGCTGTCGTCGTCGGTTCCTACGAGCGTGGGGACCGGGCAGTCACCGTCTCCCGCCTCGCCGAGCTGGCCGACTTCTACCGGGTACCCGTGTCGGAACTGCTGCCGGACGGCAGTGGGGTACGTCACGAACCCACCAGCAAGATCGTCCTGGACCTGGAGCGGCTGTACGACGAGGTCGGCGAGGACCTCGCCTACGTCGCCCGGTACGCCCGGGCGATCCAGCAGCAGCGTGGTGACTACAACGGTCGGGTGCTGTCCATCCGCGCCGATGACCTGCGGGCGCTGGCGATCGTGTACGACTCGTCGCCGTCCGGCCTCATCGAGCGGCTGAACGAGCACGGCGTACTGGTCGCCGACCCGCGGGCGTTCTTCGCCTCCTGACGGCTGCGCGCCCAACCGCTGACGGGCCCGATCCAACTGGATCGGGCCCGTCAGCGGTGCCGCGTGGCACCGTGGTCGCGGAATGGCGGCGGGAGCCGCTAGTGCGGGGTGTACTCGGCGATCCGGTCCAGCAGACCGTTGAGGAACCGCGGCGAATCGTCAGTGGACATCTGCCGGGCCAACTCGACCGCCTCGGTGATCGCCACCGGGTCGTCGATCTCGTCGACGTAGAGCAACTCGTAGACGGCGATCCGGGCCAGGTTGCGGTCGACCACCGGCATCCGGTCCAGCGTCCACCCCTCGGCGTAGCTGCCGATCAGCTCGTCGATCCGGTCCCGGTGCGTCGCCACCCCTTCGACCAGGCCGACCGCGTAGTCGAGATGCTCCGGACGCGGGGACAACCGGGCCAGGTACCCGACCAGCACCTGGGTCGGCGGCAGACTGCGCATGTCCGCCTCGTAGAGCACGTCCAGGGCCCGTTTGCGCGCCTTGCGACGCGCTGGCATCGAGGTCTTCGGCCCCTCGGCCATCAGGCTCGGCCGAGGTAGCGGCCGTCGCGGGTGTCGACCTTGATCTTCTCCCCGGTGGTGACGAACAACGGCACCTGGACGGTGGCCCCCGTCTCCATCGTGGCCGGCTTGTTTCCGCCGGTCGACCGGTCACCCTGCAGGCCCGGCTCGGTGTAGGTAACCTCGAGGACCACGCTGGTCGGCAGCTCGACGTACAGCGGCACGCCCTCGTGGGTCGCCACGATCGCCTCAGCCTCGGGCAGCAGGTAGTTCGCTGCCTCGCCGACGGTGCCACCGGGCACCATGATCTGGTCGAAGGTCTCCAGATCCATGAAGACGTAGTCCTCGCCGTCGGCGTACAGGTACTGCATGGTCCGCTTGTCGACGGTCGCGGTGTCGACCTTGGTGCCCGCGTTGAAGGTCTTGTCGACCACCTTGCCGGAGAGCACGTTCTTCAGGGTGGTGCGCACGAAAGCGCCGCCCTTGCCGGGCTTGACGTGCTGGAACTCCACGACGGCCCACAGCTCGCCGTCGAGGTTGAGAACCAGCCCGTTCTTCAGGTCGTTGGTGGTCGCCATTTCCTGCCTTGATCATCAATGTACGGACGGATCTACCAAGTCTATCGGGCCGGACCCTGCTCAGCCGGCACGGCCCGGACCCCTACCCGTCCCGACGCGGTCGGGTGCGGCCCACGACCGGCAACCGGGCCGGCTCAGCGGGGACGGGCCGCGGCCAACCGGGCGACGTGCAGCAGCGCCAACCGGTAGCCGTCCACCCCGAGCCCGCAGATCACCCCGGTGGCGACCGCCGACACCACCGAGTGGTGCCGGAACTGCTCGCGGGCGTGGATGTTGGAGATGTGCACCTCGACGAGTGGTCCGCGCAGCAGCGCGCAGGCGTCGCGGACCGCGTACGAGTAGTGCGACCAGGCACCCGGGTTGATCACCACGGCGGCCTCGGCGTCGGCCGCCGTGTGCAGCCAGCTGAGCATCTCGTGCTCGGCGTCGGTCTGGCGCACCTCGACGTCGAGCCCGGCGTCCCGGCCCACCTGCTCGCACATCGCCACCAGGTCGGCGTAGCTGGTCAGCCCGTACACGTCGACCTGACGGCTGCCCAGCCGGCCCAGGTTCGGGCCGTTCAGCACGTACGTCCGCAACGCCGTGCCGTCTCCCGTCACGCCGCCACCTGCCGGTACGCCTCGGCGAGCAACGTGTCGGCCGGGCCGTCGAGAATCCCGGGTCGGGCCAGCGCGTCGAGCACCACCAGCCGCAGCCGGCTGCCCCGGGCCTTCTTGTCCACCCGCATCGTGGCCAGCAGCTGTGGCCACGCGTCTGCCCGGTACGTGGTGGGCAGCCCCAGGGCGGCGAGTACCGACGCGTGCCGATCGGCGACCGTTGCGTCGAGCCGGCCGGCCAGCCGGGCCAGGGTCGCCGCGTAGACCAGGCCCACCGACACCGCGTGCCCGTGGCGCCAGCGGTAGTCTTCCACCTTCTCAATCGCGTGGGCCAGCGTGTGCCCGTAGTTGAGCACCTCGCGCAGCCCCGACTCGCGCAGGTCGTCACCGACCACGTCGGCCTTGACCCGCACCGCGCGCTCGATCAGCTCACGCACCTGCGGCCCGGTCGGGTCGGTGGCCGCTGCCGGATCGGTCTCGATCAGCTCCAGGATCGCCGGATCGGCGATGAACCCGCACTTGACCACCTCGGCCAACCCGGCGGCCAGGTCGACCGGCGCAAGGCTGGTCAGCAGGTCCAGGTCGGCCAGCACCCCGGCCGGCGGGTGGAACGCGCCCACCAGGTTCTTGCCGGCCGCCGTATTGATTCCGGTCTTGCCGCCCACCGCCGCGTCGACCATGCCGAGCAGGCTGGTCGCCACCGGTACCCAGCGGACCCCACGCAGCCAGCAGGCGGCCACGAAACCCGCCAGATCGGTCACCGCGCCGCCGCCGACTCCGACCACCGCGTCAGTACGGGTGAAGCCGGCCGCGCCGAGCTGCGCCCACGCCTGCCCGGCGACCTCGATCGACTTGCCGGCTTCGGCGTCCGGCACCTCGATCAGCAGCGGTTTGACACCGGCCGCGGCGCACCCGGTGGCGATCCGGTCGGCCTGGCCCTGCAGCGGGGGTGCGTGCAGCACCGCCACCCGGTCCGCGCCGGGCAGCAGGTCGGACAGCTGGTCGAGCAGCCCATGACCGATCAGCACGTCGTACGGTCGGTCGCCGGGCACCGGGATACAGGTCGTCGAGTCCATCGGCACCGAGCCTAGTACCCGGGCCGGTCGGCCGGTGTGCGCAGCATTGTCGCGATCTCCTCGGCGACCTGCTCCGGGGTACGGCCGTCGGTTGCCACCCGGTGCGTGGCGACCCGCTCGTAGAGCGGGCGACGCTGCTCCAGCAGGTGCCGCAGCGTGGCCCGCGGGTTGATCGCCAGCAGCGGTCGGCCGGCGTCGAGGCCGACCCGACGGACCGCGTCGGCCAGCTCGACGCCGAGATGGACCACGGTGTGTCCGGCGAGCGCGGCGCGGTTCTCGTCGGCCAGCACCGCACCGCCGCCGAGCGCGAGCACACCGTCGAAGCCGCGCAGTGCCGCCCGGACCGCCGCCCGCTCCAAGGCCCGGAAGTGCTCCTCGCCGTCATCGACGAAGATCTCCGGGATCGGCTTGCCGGCCGCCGCCACGATGTCGGTGTCGGTGTCGCGGAACTCACAGTTGAGCAGCCCGGCCAGCACGGTACCGGTGCTGGTCTTGCCCGCACCGGGTGCGCCGACCAGCACGCAGGCCGGGGCCATCAGCGGATCACCAGGTGGTCCAGGTACCCGGCAAGGTTGCGGCGGATCTCGGCGACCGAGTCACCGCCGAACTTCTCGGTGGCCGCCTCGGCCAGCACCAGCGCCACCATCGCCTCGGCCACCACCGCGGCGGCCGGCACCGCGCAGACGTCGGACCGCTGGTTGATCGCGGTCGCCGGCTCGCCGGTGACGACGTCGACGGTCGACAACGCCCGGTTCAACGAGGAGATCGGCTTCATCGCGGCCCGCACCCGCACCGGCTCGCCGGTGGTGATGCCGCCCTCCAGCCCGCCGGCCCGGTCGGTCGCCCGGCGCACCCCGGCCGCAGTCGGAATGATCTCGTCGTGCGCGACCGAGCCCCGCGACCGGGCCTGCTGCCAGGCGTCGCCGATCTCCACACCCTTGACCGCCTGGATCGACAGCACCGCGGCGGCCAGCCGGGCGTCGAGCTTGCGGTCCCACTGGACGTGGCTGCCCAGCCCCGGCGGCACCCCGTAGGCGAGCACCTCGACGATGCCGCCGAGGGTGTCGGCGTCGGACTTGGCGGCGTCCACCTCGGCGACCATCCGGGCGCTTGCCTCGGGGTCGAGGCAGCGCAGCGGGTCGGCGTCGACCCGCTCGGCGTCCTCCGGGCGGGGCTGCAGTCCGGGTTTGGCGGCCACCGAACCGAGCTCGACCACGTGCGACACGATCTCGATCCCCAGTGCCTGCCGGCACAGCGCCCGGGCGACCGTACCGACGGCGACCCGGGCGGCGGTCTCCCTGGCGCTGGCCCGCTCCAGGATCGGCCGGGCGTCGGTATGGCCGTACTTCTGCATCCCGGCCAGGTCGGCGTGCCCCGGTCGGGGCCGGGTCAGCGGGGCGTTGCGGGCCTGCCCGGCCAACTCGACCGGGTCGACCGGGTCGGCCGCCATCACGGTGCGCCACTTCGGCCACTCCGAGTTGCCCACCCGGATCGCGACCGGGCTGCCCAGCGTCACCCCGTGCCGCAGGCCGCCGACGATCTCGATCTCGTCCTGCTCGAAACTCATCCGGGCACCCCGGCCGTAGCCGAGCCGGCGCCGGGCCAGCTCGCGACCGATCTCGGCACTGGTCACCTCGACGCCGGCGGGGACGCCTTCGAGGAGTGCGACCAGCGCGGGTCCGTGGGATTCACCTGCGGTCAGCCAACGCAACACGTCGGAAAGTGTGGCACGGCGGGGTCGGGGCCAGGTGACCCACGTCGCCCGCGTCCCGCCCTCCGGACACCACCCGAGCCGCCCTAACGTACGGTTGGTCGGTTTCGGGGGGTGGTGGCTTCGTGCCGTACGACATCCGCCGCCGACCAGCGGTGCTACTCATCCTGCTCGGCGCGGTCACCGCGGTGGGGCCGCTGTCGATCGACATGTACCTGCCGGCGTTCCCGGCGATCAGCGAGGACCTCACCGCCACCCCTGCCCGGGTGCAGCTGTCGCTGACCGCGTGCCTGATCGGCGTCGCGTTCGGCCAGCTGGTCGGCGGGCCGGTGAGTGACCGGTGGGGGCGGCGGCGTCCGGCGCTGGCCGGCACCACCGGCTACATCGTCGTCTCGCTGGCCTGCACGCTGGCCCCGAACGCCGAGGCACTGGCCGGGTTGCGGCTGCTCCAGGGCTTCGCCGGCGGGGTAGGGGTGGTCGTCGCCCGCGCGGTGGTGCGCGACCTCTACTCGGGTGCCGACGCGGCCCGGTTCTTCTCCCGCCTGCTGATCATCTTCGGGGTGGCACCGATCGCCGCGCCGGTGCTCGGCGCGGCGGTGCTGCGGGTGGCCTCCTGGCGGGAGATCTTCGTCGCCCTCGCGGTACTCGCCGCGCTGCTCACCATCGTCATGGCCCGCTGGCTACCGGAGACCCTGCCGGAGGAGCGCCGAAACACGGACGGTCTGGCTGGCGCCGCCCGGGCGGCCCGGCTGGTCCTCACCGACCGGGCGTTCGTCGGGTACGCGTCCACCCAGGGTCTGGCGTTCGCCGGCTTGTTCGCCTACATCTCCGGATCGCCGTACGTGCTGCAGGACGGCTTCGGGCTGTCGCCGACCATGTTCAGCCTGGTGTTCGGGGCCAACGCGGTCGGGCTGATCGCGCTCGGGCAGGTCAACGCCCGACTGGTCGGCCGGTACCGGACCCGGCCGTTGTTCGTCGGCGCGTTGACCGCCGGAGCCTGCGCTGCGGCGCTGCTGGTGGCCGGCGCGACCACCGGCCAGCTGTGGCTGATCGTGCCGGCGCTGGCCGGCTACGTCGCCACGATCGGGATGCTGATGCCGAACGGGACCGCGCTGGCCCTGCAGGACCACGCCCGGCACGCCGGCACCGCCGCCGCCCTGCTCGGCGCGGTCCAGTCGGGAATCGCCTCGCTGGCCGCGCCGGTGGTCGGGCTGGCCGGCACGGCCAGCGCCACCCCGATGGCGCTGATCATCCTCGGCGCGGCGGGGCTGTCACTGGTCGCCGCGTGGGCGCTGACCCGTGACCGCGGCGGCTGAGCGCGCCAGCTCACCGGCCGGGCCGGCCGACCGCGCGGCGGACAACGCGGCTCGCATCGCCGCCACCGGCGCGGCGACCCCGGTGAACTGTTCGAACTGCCCGACCGCCTGGGCCAGCAGCAGATCCAGCCCGGAGACCACCCGGCAACCGGCGGCGGCCGCCGCCGAGGCCAGTGGAGTCGGCCAGGGATCGTAGAGCGCGTCGAAGCAGACCGTGCCGGATGCCCACGGCAGCTGGCCGGCGTACGGGTCGGCAGCCCCCTTCGGCAGGGTGGAGACCAGTACGTCGGTGCCGGCCGCCGCCGGGGCCGCCGACAGGGCGGTACCGGTCATCGACACGCCGAGCGCGCCGGCGACCGGCACCAGCTCGTCGACCGCCGCCGGTCGCCGGGCCGCTACGGTGACCGATGCGGCGGCCAGCGCGGCGGCGGCCGCCAACGCGGCCCGGGCGGTGCCGCCAGCGCCGAGCACGGTGAACCGGGCACCGGTGCCGACACCGGCGTCGCGCAGCACCGCGACCATCCCCGCCACGTCGGTGTTGTCGGCGAACCAGGTGCCGTCGGCCCGGCGTACCAGGGTGTTGGCCGCCCCGACCGCGGTGGCCACCGAGGAGGCCCGCCCGGCCAGGGCGAGCGCCGCCTCCTTCAACGGCATGGTGACCGACAGCCCGGCCCACTCCGGGCCGAGACCGGCGACCAGGCCCGCCAACTGCGCCTCGGCGCATTCGATCGCGGTGTAGCTCCAGCCGGTCAGCCCGGCGGCCTGGTAGCCGGCGTTGTGGATCACCGGCGACAGTGAGTGCCCGATCGGCATGCCGAGCACCGCGGCCCGCCGCCGGACGGCGGTGGACGGTCGGGGGGCGGACACCTCAGAGGATGCCGTTCTGCTCGGCGATCTCGATGTTCTGGTTGTGCTGGTCGAGGGTCTCGGCGAACGCCGAGCGGCCCTCCTTGTCGATCGCCACGAAGTAGACCCAGTCCTCGTCCGGCGGGTTGATCGACCCTTCCAGGGCGGCCTTGCCCGGGTTGTTGATAGGCGTGGGCGGCAGCCCGCTGTGCGCGTGGGTGCTGTACGGATTGCTCTCGTCGTACAGCTCCTCGCGGGTCATGTCCTTGGACGCCTTGGTCTCCTGGCCGGTCAGCTCCCAGTAGTAGTTGACCGTCACATCAAACTGCAGGCAGCTGCACGGGAAGGTCTCGCTGTACACCCGGTTGTACGCCACCCGGGAGACCTTGGCGAGGTCCTCGGCGATACCGGCCTCGGCCTGCGCCAGTGACGCGACGATCAACGCCTCGTACGGGCTGATCCCGCCGCGTTCGGCCTGCACCCGGTCGGCGTATTCCAGCTCACCGGTGACGGTCAGGAACCGGTTGACCATCACCCGGAGGATCTCCGGGGCGGTGACGTCGGGATCGAAGTCGTAGGTGTCCGGGAAGAGGAACCCTTCGGCGGAGACCGTCACCTCCTGCCCGTCGGTGCGGGTCATCCACCACTCGGGCACGCCCAGGGCCAGCGGGTCCTCGGCTGCGGTGGCGAACTCCTCCGCGGGGATGTCCGTCGACTCGGCCAGCAGCCGGTAGATCTGCTTGGCGGTACGGCCCTCCGGGATGGTCACCCGGTTGGAGACCTTGTTCTCCAGGTCCAGCAGCAGGCCGAGCGCGGTCGCCGCGCTCATCTCCAGACGCAGCGTGTAGAAGCCCGGCTGGATGTTCTGGCTGCGGGAGTTGTCCCGGGCCTCGTTGACGAACGCCTTGGTGCTCTTGACCACGCCGGCCTCGACGAGGGTGTTGCCGATGTCGGTGGCGGTGTCGCCGGCCCGGACCTGGACCACCACCTCACCGGTGCCGCCGCCGTCGTAGTCCGGGGTCGCGAAGTAGCCCTGTACCCGGTCGAAGCCGTACCAGACACCGCCGCCGAGCACTCCGAGCAGCAGCATGGTGACCAGCAGCGCGGCAAAGGTCTTGCCCCGGCCGCCGCTGCCGGACGCCTTCTTGCGCCGCGCGCCCCGACGGTGCCGGCCCTTGTCTGCCCGGTCCTCGAAGGCGAGGTCCAGTTCGTCGATCATCACTTCTGCCTCCGCTGCGCGTCCAGCCAGCTCTGCAGGATCTCCACGGCGGCCGCCTGGTCGACCACCGTACGTTGACGCCGTCCTCGGACGCCCCGCTCGGACAGCCTACGGCTAGCGACCACCGTCGACATCCTTTCGTCGGTCGTCAGGACTGAAATCGGCGACACCGCCACTTCGAGTAACCGTACGTATGCGCTGACAGCGTCGGCGGCCGGTCCGTGGCGGCCGGCGAGGTTCACCGGCAGACCGACAATAACCGCAATGACCTCGTACTCATGGACTATCTGGACAATTTTCGCGATGTCCGTAGGCAGGTCGGCCGGTGCCGTCGCGCCGCCGGTCGACAGGTCCCGACGCACCGTCAGCAACGGGGTGGCGAGAATGCCGTCCGGGTCGCTGATCGCCAGACCGACCCGGACCTGCCCCACGTCGACGCCCAGCCGGCGTCCACGGACGAATCCGCTCACCTCGTATCGCTCATCTCAGGCCGTTTCGGCGATCGCCTTTTCGACCGCGACCAGCAGGTTCGCCGCCTCGGCCGCCGGCAGCCCGCCGCCCTGCGCCAGGTCAGCGTTGCCGCCACCCCGGCCGTGCAGCGCCCCCTTGACCAGCTCTGCGGCGGACACTCCGCGTGACCTGCCGGCCGCGTTCACCGCCACCACCAGCGCCGCCTTGCCGTTGGCCCGGACCGCCACCGCGACCACCGCCGGCCGGGCCGGGTCGATCTTGCCTCGGATCTCCTGCGCCAGGGTCCGTACGTCGTTGCCGGCCGCGCCTTCGGGCGCCTCGGTGCCGACGAAGGCAACCCCGCGCACGTCACGCGCCTGGCCGGCGATCGCCGCCGCGCCGCCGAGCACCAGCTGGGCGCGCAGTTTCTCCAGCTCCTTCTCGGCGTCGCGTAGCTGGGTGACAGTCTGCTGGACCCGGTCCGCGACCTGGTCTGCCGGCACCCGGTACAGCTCAGCGAGCCGCGCCACCAGCAGGTGCTCGCGGGCCAGGAAGTTGAACGCGTCGATGCCGACCAGTGCCTCCACCCGACGCACACCGGAGCCGATCGACGACTCGGAGAGGATCTTCACCACACCGAGCTGACCGGAGCGGGTCACATGCGTGCCACCGCACAGCTCCCGGGCGTAGTCACCGACCTCGACCACCCGGACCTCGTCGCCGTACTTCTCCCCGAACAGCGCCATCGCGCCCAGCCGGCGCGCCTCCTCCTGGGAGGTGATGAACGCGTTCACCTCCAGGTCACGCAGCAGCACCTCGTTGACCTGCTGCTCGATGTCGTGCAGCACCGACGGCGCGACCGAGCCGGGGGTGTTGAAGTCGAACCGCAGCCGGCCCGGCGCGTTCAGCGACCCCGCCTGGGTCGCCGACTCGCCGAGAACGTTGCGCATCGTCTGGTGCACCAGATGCGTCGCGGTATGCGACCGGGAGATCGCCCGCCGCCGCGGGATGTCGATCTCGGCGTAGCCGGACTCCCCGGCGCGCAGCTCGCCGCTGACCACCCGCGCCCGGTGCACAATCAGGCCCGGCACCGGCTGCTGCACGTCGAAGATCTCCACCCGGCCGGCGCCGACGGTGAGCAGGCCGGTGTCCGGCTGCTGGCCGCCGCCCTCGGCGTAGAACGGGGTGCTGTCCAGTACCAGCTCCACCACGTCGCCCTCGCCGGCCGCGGGCAGTGCGGCGCCGCCGGCGCCGAGCAGCGCCCGGACCCGCGACTCACGGGACACCTCGGCGTAGCCGGTGAACTCCACCGGCCCACCGCTGTCCAGCACCCCGCGGTACGCGGACATGTCCACGTGCCCGGTCTTGCGGGCCTGCGCGTCCGCCTTGGCCCGGGCCCGCTGCTCGGACATCAGCCGGCGGAAGCCGTCCTGGTCGACCGAGAGCCCCTGCTCGGCGGCGATCTCCAGGGTGAGGTCGATCGGGAACCCGTAGGTGTCGTGCAGCTGGAAGGCCTGGTCGCCGGAGAGTTTGCCGCCGCCGGCCGACCTGGTCTGGGCGATCGCCGTGTCCAGGATCGTGGTACCGGCGCGCAGCGTGGACAGGAAGGCGTCCTCCTCGGCGTACGCGTACGAGGAGATCCGCTCGAAGTCGGCGGCCAGCTCGGGGTACGACGGCGCCATGCAGTCCCGGGCCACCGGCAGCAGCTCCGGCAGAGCACGGTCCTGCCAGCCGAGCAGCCGCACCGAGCGGATCGCCCGACGCATGATCCGGCGCAGCACGTAGCCGCGACCCTCGTTGGACGGGGTCACCCCGTCACCGATCAGCATCAACGCGGTCCGCACGTGGTCGGCGATCACCCGCAGCCGTACGTCGTCGGGGTGCGACTCGCTCGCCGCCTGCCCGGAGCCCGCGCCGTACCGCTTGCCGGTCAGCTCGGCCGCCCGGTCCAGGATCGGACGCACCTCGTCGATCTCGTAGAGGTTGTCCACCCCCTGCAGGATCGACGCGATCCGCTCCAGGCCCATGCCGGTGTCGATGTTCTTCTTCGGCAGGTCGCCGACGATGTCGAAGACCTCTTTGCTCCGCACGTCGGTGATCTCGTACTGCATGAAGACGAGATTCCAGAACTCCAGGAAGCGGTCCTCGTCGACCTCCGGGCCGCCGTCCGGGCCGTACGCCGGGCCCCGGTCGTAGTACAGCTCCGAGCACGGCCCGGCCGGCCCGGGGATGCCCATCGACCAGAAGTTGTCCTTGTTGCCCCGGCGCACGATCCGCGCCGCCGGTACGCCGGTGCGCCGCCAGATGTCGGCCGCCTCGTCGTCGTCGAGGTAGACGGTGACCCAGATCCGTTCCGGGTCCATGCCGAACCCGCCCGCGTCGACCGGCCCGGTGGCCAGGTCCCAGGCCAGCGGGATCGCGCCCTCCTTGAAGTAGTCGCCGAACGAGAAGTTGCCGTTCATCTGGAAGAAGGTGCCGTGCCGCGACGTCTTGCCGACCTCGTCGATGTCCGGGGTACGGATGCACTTCTGCACGCTCGTCGCCCGCTGGTACGGCGGGGTCCGCTGGCCGAGGAAGTACGGCACGAACTGCACCATGCCCGCGTTGATGAACAGCAGGTTCGGGTCATCGATCGCGGGCAGCGGAGCTGACGGCACCACGGCATGGCCGTTGGCCTCGAAGTGCGCGAGGAACCGCCGCTTGATCTCCGCCGTTTTCACCGAACGTCCTCCTGGGGGAATATCTCCACGTCACCGACGCTCGGGTCACCCCGCAGGTCGGCGAACTGGTCGTCGAACGCCACGCCCTCAGCGAACGCGGCCTGGATCTGCTGCTCGCGCTCTGCCATGCCCTCGCGGACGTCCTCCACGAAGGTACGGACCGACTCGACGAGGCCACCAGCGGATTCCGACACCGAGGAGGCGATCCCGGACGGGGTGTAGGACTGGGCGGTCCGGGCCAGCTTGCGGACCACGACCGCGCCGACGGCGATGCCGACACCGAGCCAGAGCAGGCGTTTCATGACGGCGTCCTCCCGGTCATCCGGCGTTGCGCCGGGCTGCCCGGCGCCGCTGCTTGAGTTCCGCCCGTACGTCGCGCTCCTGCTCGGCATGCCGGCGGGCGGACGCGGCCCGGCGTACGCCGTACCCGAAGGCGGCGACCTTGACCAGTGGGTTGGCCGCCGCTGCCGAGACGACGGTGGCGAGGTTCGCCACGTTGGCGGTGACGTTCTGCGCGTGGCCGGTCATCGTGTCGATCTTGGCGAGCTGGACGTTCACGCCGTCCAGCGTGGTGTGCACCTGCCCCAGCGCGGTGTTCACGTTCTCCACCGAGGTGTTGACCTGCCCGAGCAGCGGACCGGTGCGGTCGTTCAGGTCGTTGATCGCTCTCGTCGCCGCGTCGACCGTGTGCCGCAGCCGCAGGATCGGCACCGCGAGCACCAGCACGAGCATCAGGAACGCTCCGGCCGCCACCAGCGCCGCGATCTGTCCACCGTCCATGCCTGTCCTCCTCTGTCACGACGCCTCGCCGCCGCTGCTCACCTGACGGCGGTCAGCTCGCGCCGCACCACCGTGCAGACCCTACCGTCAGTGATGGTCGTCCGCTCACGACGGTTCGACCTCCAGATCCAGCAGCGGGTCGTCGGTGAAGACCGGATCCGGATCCTCACCGGTGAGCGACGGATCGATGCTCGGCTGTGGCTTCATCCGGTCGTCGCCGATGGCGTTGCGTACCTTGATCGACACGACCGAACCGGTGCAGGTCTCGGCCTCGGTGACCGGCGGCGAGTCGGCCGACTCGCCGTCGGTCGACTCCCCGGACGGCGGCTCCACCGTCGGCCGTTGCAGCAGCAGGTCGTCCGAGCAGGCCGGCGGCCGGACCCACAGGTCGAGAGTGAGTTCGTCGCGGGTCCAGCAGTTGTACTGGCCGTCGACCGGCTGGGACGGGCACAACTCGGCGTCCCACGGCAGCCATCCGGCGTCGGTCAGCGCCGCGGTGTACACCTGAGCGGTCTCCTCCGTACCGCGTTCGGAGGTCATCGTCCGCTCGCGGAAACGGCAGTCGATGAGGCACCAACGGCTCCCGCTGACCGCGTCGGTACGCTCCTGCGCCGCCCACTCGGGCACGTCGAGCCCGTCCAGGGAGTTGAAGACCGGGTCGCGGGTCGCCGCCCGGATGCCGAAGTAGAGCGGAAGCGCGGCCAGCACCACGACGGCGACCAGGATCAGGGCCATCGCCCGCAGCCGACGCTGCTGCAGGTTCGGGCCACCCTGCTCGGAACCCGACTGGCCGGCACCGGAGGACTCGGGGTCGGAGGGCTCGGGTCCCGACCGGTCGGGGCGGTACGGCCCGGACCGGACCGGTGTGCCACCCCCACCGGAGGCCGGGGCGCCCCCTCCAGAGACCGGCGCGGCTCCCGGCACCGGCGGGGCTCCCGGCACCGGCGCGGCGCCGCCGGACACCGGGGCGACACCACCCGGCCGCACCGGTCCACCCGGCCGCACCGGTACCGACGCCGACCGCGCCACCGTCGCCCCACCGCCGGCACCGGAAACGGGGCGGGCCGGAGCAGGCACCGGCCGATCGTGGTGCGGCGGCGCGACGGCACCGGCAGGCCCACCGGACACCGGCCGGCCAGATGCCGGGGCGGGCGCGCCGGGCATTGTCGCGATGCCGCCGGGCCCGGGTTGAGCTGGTCGGCCGGGTCGGCCGGGATGACCGGGATGACCGGGATGACCGGGATGACCGAAGGTGCCGGCCTCGTTGGGACGGCCCGGCGGATCGGATCGGCCCGGCTGGCCGGGGCGGATCGGACCGGTGGCGTACGGATCCCGTCGGTCGATGGCCGGCGGCCCGGTCACGGGTGGCCGCGGCCCGCCGC
>NZ_JBSWXD010000059.1:0-37235 GCF_056160425.1 Micromonospora sp. ABR4_055 | reverse complement strand
GCGGCGGACCACCGGCCCCGGGCAGCGCCGGCCGGGGCGGACCGGGCGGCCGGAGCGGAGGATTCGGGCGGTTCGCACCCGGCAGCGGTTGCCCGGGTCGGCTGACCCCCGGTGCCACCGGTCGCGGCCCGGGGGTGACGCCGGGTGGCACCACCGCCGCTGGCGGGCTCGGCGCCGGCCCGGCGCCGGTCTGCGGGAGGTTGGGTACCGGGGGAGGCGCGGTCGGCGGGCCGACGGTGCCCCCGGCCAGGTGCAGCCCGTTCGGCACCGGCGGCGGTGGCGTGGGTGACGGTGCGCCCGGCGCACCACCCGGCGGCGCGCCGGGTGACGGTGCCCCAGGGCCGCCGGGAGGAGCGCCCGACGGGTCAACCACCGCCGCGTCGGTCGGGCCCCGGAAGGTGGTGCCCCGGGTGATGTGGCTCAGGTACACGTCGATGTACATGTCGGCCAACGGCTTGATGATGTCCCGGGCACGCTCGAAGTAGTCGTCCATCACGTCTTTGCGGGTCCGGCCGGTGGTGCCCGGGATCCAGTCGTACGCGTCGGACCACTGCAGGCCGTTGTCCGGGTCGGCCGCCTCCACGGTGTACTGCTCCCAGAGGCTGCGGAACTCCTGCTGGGTCGACTCGATCTTGCCGGCCAGCTGCTCCAGGCCACGGCGGTTACTGTCGGCGGCTTCCTTCCACTCGTCGAGCGAGTAGAGGGTGGCGCCCACCCGTTGCATGAAGTACTCACCGGCCGGTGACTGCCATTTGGCGGCCAGCGCCGTCGCGTACCGCTGCAGGTTGGTGCGGGTGCTGTCGAGCAGCACGCCGATCCGGTGCCACATGTCGGCGACGGCGATCACCCGCTCGTCGCTCTCGTTCTGGATCCAACCCCACATCGTCTCGATGTTGGTCGTCTCCTTGGCCCACACGGTGGGTTCGTAGCGCTGGTTCGGATCCGCGTAGTCGTGGACGACGTAGTCGTTCACGGCGTTCACGTACGGGATCGACACCGGCTGCCAGCCGAAGTACTCGTCGGACATCCCCGCTCCTCGACGTCGCTATGCGCGCTGCTCAGTGCTCGGCCGACGGGCTGTCGAGCTCATCGTCGTGCATGTCCTCGTCGTCGGCGCGGATGTCGTAGGCACCGTCGCCCTCACCGATCGTCTCGGCCTCGTACAGCGACAGGTCCCGGTCGGCCGCCTCGGGGGCGTAGGAGGAGGTTTCCTCGTCCGGATCGACCACCAGACTCGGATCCTCGATGCCGCTCTCCGGATCCTGCCAGAGATCGTCGAGCGTCTCGCCGCCTTCTAGATTGGAGAACGCGGTGTAAATTGTCATCTGGTCGGCCTCGACCAGGGCGTCGCCGTCGAGGTACTCGGCGGAGATCGACTTGGCGGCGGTCGCCAGCGAGGCCAGGCCCTTCGCCACCTCGCCGAGCAGCAGGGTGGCCGCCTCGCGGTTCTCGTCGTGCCGGCCCTGGAAGAACCGGCCCTCGGACATCCCCGACCCGCCGAACGGCACCGGGATGGTGAGCATGTGGTTGATGCCGCTCGCCAGGCTCGGCTGGAAGTTGAGCCGCAGCTCGTCCATCACACACTGGGCGAAGTCGTCGAGCTGCTCGATGTCGACGTTGATCGTCTCGTTGACCAGCCAGCTGTCGTCCGCCATGATCCCTCCCCCGGGCCCCGCACGCGTATATCGGTATCCACAAAACTATCGCGTCACCGCACCTGCCGTGGACCGAGAGTCACGATGTGGACGGTAAATGGAGCAACTGGACCAGCCGGGTTCCTTCCCGCCTGGTGACCAGCCAGCCCCGTCCCGGCGGCAGCGGGCCGGGCCGGACGTTGCCGAGCAGCACCCCCTCGTCACGGCTGCCGGACATCACCAGGCCCGGCGAGCTGAGCTCACGCAGTCGCATCAGGATCGGTTCGTACAGCGCCCGGCTGGCGCCGCCGCTACGCCGGGCGATCACCAGGTGCAGCCCGATGTCGCGGGCCTGCGGCAGGAACTCCAGCAGCGGCAGCAGCGGGTTGCCGCCGCCACCGGCGACGAGGTCGTAGTCGTCGACCAGGATGTACAGGTCGGGGCCACGCCACCAACTGCGGGTACGCAGCTGCTCCGGGGTCACGTCCGCCGGGGGCAGCCGGTCACGCATCACGTTGACCACCTCGGTCAGCATGCCGGCGGTGACGTCCGCCGAGGTGCCGTACCCGATCTGGTGTTTCTCGCTGATGTCGCCGAGCAGGCTGCGCCGGTAGTCGACGACGATGAGCCGGGCCTGGGTCAGGTCGTTGCGGTCGGTGATGCCCCGGGCCAGTGCCCGCAGGAAGCTGCTCTTGCCGGACTCGCCGTCGCCGAACACGATGAAGTGCGGATCGGTGCCCAGGTCCAGGTGCACCGGCTGCAGGTCGACCTCGGCGATGCCGATCGGCACGCCGGGGCGTCCGGTGTCCGGCACCGAGTCGTACGGCACCACCGCCGGCAGCAGCCGCACCGGTGGCGCACCCGGGCCCTGCCAGGCGGCGGCGACGTCGGTGACGAACCGCCGGGCCCCGTCGGCCAGGGTCCCGGCGTCGGCGTCGCCGTCGGTGCGCGGCAGGGCGGCGAGGAACTGCATGCCGTCCGGGGTGATGCCCCGGCCGGGCGACTTGTCCGGCACGTTCATCGCCGCCCGCCGGTCCAGGTTGGAGTCGCTGGCGTCGGCGAGGCGCAGCTCCAGCCGGGTGCCGAAGACGTCGCGGACCGCCGGTCGCAGGTCCATCCACCGACCGGCGCTGACCACCAGGTGTACGCCGAACGACAGCCCCCGGTTGGCGATGTCGTTGATCGCCGGCTCCAGGTCCTCGAACTCGGCGCGTACCGCCGCCCAGCCGTCGATCACCAGGAACACGTCGCCGAACGGGTCGTCGGTGTGCCCGCCGTGCCGGCGTTCCCGCCGGTAGGTGGCCATCGAGTCGATCCGGTTCTCGGCGAACCGGCGTTCCCGCTGGGCCATCAGCAGCCGCAGCTCGGCGATGGTCCGGCGGACCTGGCCGGCGTCCAGCCGGGTGGCGACCCCGCCGACCTGCGGCAGGTCACGCAGCGTGGTGAGCGCCCCGCTGCCCAGGTCGAGGCAGTAGACCTGCACCTCACGCGGGGTGTGGGTGAGGGCGAGCGACGACACGACCGTACGCAGCAGGGTGCTCTTGCCGCTCTGCGGCCCGCCGACGATGACGGTGTGCCCGGCGGAGCCGCCGAGCTCCAGCCAGAGCACGTCGCGGCGCTGCTCGAACGGCTTGTCGATGAGGCCGACGGCGGCCCGCAGCTCGCCCTGCAGCGTCGGGCTGGCGGCGGTGATGCCACGTTCCGGGTCGGCGACCAGCGGCGAGAGCAGCTGGTCGAGGGTCAGCGGGTCGCCGAGCGGCGGCAGCCACACCTGGTGGGCCGGTCTACCTCGGCCGGTGAGCCGGCTGACCAGGATGTCGAGCAGGCTTTCGCCGGTGGGGTCGGCCGGTTCGGGTGCCGGCTGCCGGGCGTCGGCCGGTAGCCGGGGTGCGACGTACTGGGTGGTGTACTCCTGGACCCGGTCGTCGCCGTCGCCGGCGGCGACCGCCTCGGCGGTCTTGCTGCGGTACGTGCCGGAGACGTACGCGGCCCGGAACCGTACCAGCGGTTCGGTGCCGAACCGCAGGTAGCCGTGGCCGGGGGAGCGGGGCAGTTCGTACGCGTCGGTGGCGCCGAGCACCACCCGGCTCTCCATCGCGGAGAAGGTCCGCAGGCCGATCCGGTACGACAGGTGGGTGTCCAGCCCACGGAGCCGGCCCTCCTCCAGCCGTTGCGAGGCGAGCAGCAGATGCACGCTCAACGACCGGCCGACCCGTCCGATCTGCACGAACATGTCGATGAAGTCCGGCTTGGCGGTCAGCAGTTCGGAGAACTCGTCACAGATGATCAGCAGCGCCGGCATGGGTTCCAGCGGCGCCCCGGCCGCCCTGGCCTTCTCGTAGTCGCGCTGCGATGCGTAGTTGCCGGCCGAGCGGAGCAGCTCCTGCCGGCGGACCAGCTCGCCGTTGATCGCGTCGGTCATCCGGTCGACCAGCGGCAGCTCGTCGGAGAGGTTGGTGATCACCGCGCTGGTGTGCGGCAGCTTGTCCAGCCGGGTGAACGTCGCCCCGCCCTTGAAGTCGATCAGTACGAAGTTCAGCGTCTCCGACGAGTGGGTGGCGGCGAGCGCCAGCACCAGGGTGCGCAGCAGCTCCGACTTGCCGGAGCCGGTGGCGCCGATCAGCAGGCCGTGCGGGCCCATGCCGTCCTGCGCGGACTCCTTGAGGTCCAGCTCGACCGGGGTGCCGTCCGGGGTCAGCCCGAGCGGCACCCGCAGCCGGTCCCGGTTCGGCCGGGGCGTCCACGCCCGGTCCACGTCGAACTCGTACGGATCCCCCAGGTCGAGCAGGTCGGCCAGGTCCTGCTCCAGGTGCAGCGGCTGCTCGCCACGGGACGCGGCGGACAATCGCAGCGGCGCCAGCTCCATCGCCAACGCCTCCGCCTCCGCGATCGTGCAGGTGTCGGCGGTGCCGATCGGCGCCCGGCCGTCCAGGGTGACGCTGGTCATCGACCCGTCGGCGGCGACCTCCAGCACCAGCCGGGCCCGGTCGAGCACCCGGGGCGGTGGCTCGGACAGGTCGACGATGGTCACCCCTTCCACACCGCCGTCGGTCATCAGATGATCGGAGCCGGCCGGGTCCCCACCGTCGAGCACCACCAGCAGGTGCGGTCCGGAGGTGGTGGCGGAGCCGCCGCCGGTGAGGTTGAACCGGGGCCGGTTGGTGAGCACGTCGTCGAGCATCGCCTCCAGGCCGGTCACGGTCGGCGACACCAGCCGCAGCGCGCCGGTCGCGTCGGTGCGGGTCGGGTGCAGGGCGTGCGGCAGCCACTTGACCCACTCCCAGTGCTCCCGCCGGGCCGGGGCCGGACAGACCGCCACCAGTATGTCGTCCGGCGCGTGGAACGCGGTGGCCTGGGCGATCACCGCCCGGACCAGGGCCCGGGCGGCGTCGGGGTCGCCGCGCAGATGCACCCGGGCGAAGCCGCGCAGCGCCATGTCCACGGGCAGCTGCGGCACGGTCGCGTAGCTGGTCAGGAACCGTCGCAGCGCCAACGCGCACATCGGCTCCAGTTTCTCCAGCGCGGTCGGCGGCGGTGGGACCAGCGGCGTCGCCAGCTCCTGCGGCCCGAGACCGACCCGTACGGTGGCGAAGTCGGGGTCGCCGCGTCGGCGCTCCCACAGCCGGGGGCCGACCGGCACCGACCACAGCGTCTGCGGGTCGGGGTGCCGGTAGAACGCGGCCTCCCGCTGCTGGCGTACGGTCCGTAGGACCCGGCGTCGCTGCCGCGACAGATGCGCCAGGTACTCGCGTCGCCGCTGCGCCATCTCCTGCCGGCTCGGCCCACCAGCCTGATTGGACAGTTGGGTGGCGAGCATGCCGAGCGCGGAGAGGCCGAACAGGCCACCGGCGACGTAGCTGAGTGTCGAACCGCCCCGGCCGGCGTACATCAACGCCATTGCGACAGAGCCGGCCAGCATCGGCAGCAGCATCATCAGCTGCCCCCAGGACCGTCCGGTCGGCGCCGGCACCTCGGGTGGCGCGTCGAGCAGGACCTCGCCGGACGGGTACTCCGGCTCGGGCCGGCGGGCCGGACGCCGTATCACCACCGTACCCACGGATCGATCCTCCCCGTCGTCGTCACACCCGGAAGCCGGGTCGCTACCGGCACCGATGGCACCGGCACATGGTAGGTAGCCTTCTCGAGTCAGGACAGCCCGCGCGGCTTGATGAGGAGTCAGCAGTGGTCACCCAGGCCGGAACCGGACTCGCCCGGATCGCCGTCGTGGCACCGACCCGACGCATCGACCTCGCCATGCCCGAACACCTGCCGCTGGTCGGGCTGCTCCCGGCGGTGCTGCGGCAGGCCGACGAGAACCCCTCCGACGGTACGGCCGACGGCGGCTGGGCGCTGCGCCGTACCAACGGATCCACCCTGGACCTCAACCGTACGCTCGCCGCGCAGCAGGTCCGCGACGGCGAGATGCTGCATCTGCTGCCCCGCCGCACCGAGTGGCCGGAGCTGGCCTACGACGACCTGATGGAGGCGATCGCCGCCGGTGCCCGCCGGCGCGGGCTGCCCTGGACGCCGGCCGCCACCCGGCTTACCGGCCTGCTTGCCGGGGCCGTTCTGCTGCTGCTCGCCCTGGTCGCGGTGGTGACCGCCGACGGCACCGGGGTGGCTGCCGGGGCGGCCCTGCTCGGCGCCGCTGCCGTCCTGGTCGCGGTCGGCGTGCTGCTGTCCCGGGCGATGGCCGACTCGCTGGCCGGCGCGGTGCTCGCCGCCCTGGCCCTGCCGTACGCGTTCGTCGGCGGTGCGGTGGCGCTGGCCGGCGGCGAACCGGTCACCGAGCTGGGGGCGCCGCATCTGCTGGTCGGTTCGGCGGCGCTGACCTTGACCGGGGTGCTCGGCATGCTCGGCGTCGGCGACGCCGGCCGGGTCTTCGTGGCGGCGATCTTCGCCGGAGTCAGCGGGACGACCGGGGCGCTGCTGGCCGTCGGGCCGCTGGACGGGCCGCGCGCCGCGGCGGTGCTGGTGGCCGCGGTGACCCTGCTGCTGCCGGCGCTGCCGCTGATCTCGGTCCGGGCCGGCAAGCTGCCGATGCCGGCGCTGCCGCGTACCGCTGAGGACCTGGTCCGCGACGATCCGCAGCCGGACCGGGCGGAGATCTACCGGGCGACGGCCCGCGCCGACGAGGTGCTGACCGGCCTGATGTTCGGTACCGCCGTGGTGGTCGCCGCCGGGTCTGCGGTGCTGACCTTCTCGGCGACGGCCGGCGCGGTGCTGCTGGTCGCGGTGGTGACGGCCGGTCAGCTGCTGCGGGCCCGGCTGGTCTCGACCGTCCGGCACCGGGTGCCGCTGCTGGCCGGCGGCCTGGTCGGTGTCGGCCTGCTGACCCTGATCGGTACGGGTGGGATGGCGGCGGGTACCCGGCTGGCCCTGCTGCCGGTGGTGCTGCTGGTGGTGGCGCTGGTGCTGGCGGCCGGGATGGTCTACAGCCGGCGCCCGCCGACGCCCCGGCTGGCCCGGCTCGGCGACGGGCTGGACGTGGTGCTGCAGTTGGCGGTGGTGCCGGTGGCCTGCGCCGTGCTCGGCCTGTACGGCTTCATGCGGGCGATCAACGGCTGACGGTTCCGGCTGGTCAGCCGGCTGTCAGTCGGCCGGCCCGGCGATCTGCTCCGGGCGCAGCGGCGGGAACGGGCCGCCCCGGACCAGCCGGATCAGGGCCGTGTCGACGTCGTCGGCGACGTACTGGTAGCCGGCCCAGTGCAGCAGCAGGACCCGACCGGCGGCGTCGACGACCAGCTCGGCGGGGCCGTCCGAGTTTCCGCCGAGCGGGAACACCGGATGGTCGTACTCGCCGGCGAAGACCCGGGCCTCCTCGGTGACCAGGCCGCTGCGTACCGGGTGGACGAAGGTCGGGAAGCCGGCGTCGGCGGTGCCGTCGGCGCCGAACTGGGCGATGGTCAGCCCGCCGAACTCGGTCAGCGCCGCGCGGGCGACCGGTGTCATGACCAGCCCGTCGAGCTCACCAGCCCATCGGCCGACCCACTGGTCGACCATCGCGGAGACGTCCCGGCCGGGGAACCAGCCGGCGGCTTCCAGCACCGGCCGGACGTCCGGCGGGAACCGGCGGTCGGCGGCCCGCGCGGCGGTGTACCGCTCGGCGACAACCGTCACCGGGACCGGCGGCCACTGGCTGACCTCGCCGGACTCCCGGTCGATCACGATCCGCGGCGACCCGGAGCCGGCCGGCGGCCCGGCCGTGCGACTACCCGCGTCGTCGGTGGGGATCAGCCAGGCGACGTATCCGTGCTCGAACTCGTGCAGGCCGATCCGTTCGTCGGTGCCGGCGCCGTGCTCGGTCGCCCATTGGCGGGCCAGGTCCAGCGCCTCGTCGCGACCGAGCATCGATGCTTCCTTCCGGGCTGCAGGCGAGACCCCAAAGTACGCCGTCGTCACCGGACCCTATGGTAGGCAGCACGCCGAGTGGTGGTGCAGCCGCGCGGCGCTGACGGGTGGAAGGAAGCCAGGCATGCCGTCGCGGCGCGACCAGGTCCAGTCGTACCAGTTCTTCGTGCAGCGGATGACGTCCGCGCTGGTGGCCAGGGACCCGGATCCGGCGGTCGCACCGTTCCAGCGGCTCGGCGGCGCGGGCCTCGGTGGGATCATGTTGGCGGTGCTGTGCCTCGGCGCGGTCGGGGTGTTCGGCTTCATCATCCCCGGTGGAGCAACCAGCTGGCAGGACGGCGCCTCGGTGATCCTGGAGAAGGAAACCGGCACCAGGTACCTCTACCGCGAGGGTCACCTGCACCCGGTGGTCAACTACGCCTCGGCGCTGCTGGCGCTGGAGTCCTTCGCCCCGGTGACCGACGTGTCACGCAACTCCCTGGCCGGTACGCCGCGTGGCGCTCGGATCGGCATCCCGGACGCACCGGACGCGCTGCCCGACGCGAAGCGGATCCTGACCGGCGGGTGGACACTGTGCTCCCAGGCCGTCCGGGACGAGTCCGGTGAGCTGGTGACCACCACGGTGCTGACCGTCGGCCGGCCGCCGGTCGGTGGCCGGCCCACCGGCGACGGGGCGCTGCTGGTCCGCGACGCCGACACCGGGCACCTGCAGTTGATCTGGCGGGACCAGCGACACGAAGTGGTCGACGAGGACATCGTCCTGGAAGGTCTGGCGCTGCGGTCCGAGCCCGTTGTGCTGGTCGGCGGGGCCTGGCTGAACGCGTTGCCGGCCGGGGAGCCGATCGGCAGCCGGCCGGTGCCCGGCCGCGGCGAGCCGTCGACCGCACTGCCGGACGCGGTCACCGGCTCGATCTACGTGGTCGAGAACCAGACCGGCGACCGGCAGTACTACCTTGCCGAACGGGACCGGCTGGCACCGCTGACCGAGTTGCAGGCCGAGGTGCTGCTCGCCGATCCGGGCACCCGGGACGCGTACGGTGGCGAGCCGCCGACCGCGCGGCCGGTCGCCGCCGCCACCGTGGTCGGCGCGCCCCGGGCGGCCGGGTCCGGGGAGACCGGCGCCCGGTCGCCGCAGCGCCGGCCGGACATCCTGCGGCTGACCGATGGCCGGCAGAGCGTCTGCGCCGGCTATCCGCCCGGCAGTCACCAGCCGCAGGTGCTGGTCGACGCGCAGGTCGAGCCGCCGACGCAGGCGATCGTCACCCCGGCACGCACCGCCGACGGCGTACCGCTGGCGGACCGGGTGGTGATCGAGCCCGGTCACGGCGCGTTGGTCGAGTCGATGCCCGCCCCGGACGCCCCGGCCGGCACCCTGACCCTGGTGACCGACCTTGGCATCCGCTATCCGCTGGCGGACCGGGCGGTCGCCGCGATGCTCGGCTACCCCGAGGTGGAGCCGGTGCGGCTACCCGCCAGCCTGGTGGTACGGCTGCCGGGCGGGCCGGCGCTGGACCCGGCGGCAGCCCGACGGCCAGCTTGAACGACTACTGTGGATCGGCGGAAGTCGGCCAGGTGGCGTCGGTCGATCGGTATCGGTCTGGCGCCACTGGACACAAGGAACTACCGTTTCCGATGACAGATGGTGCGTCGGCGCACCATGCGGCACCGCCCCTCGGATTGCGGGGCATCCCACCAGAGGACGGGGTGAAGATCACCATGACCGGGATGAACACCAATACCGGGCTGATGGTTCAGACTGAGAAGGACGTCGATGACGTCGCGAACCGGCTGACCGGCAACCTGAACCAGTTGATGGACCAGCTCATGCCGCTCTATGACCAGTGGAAGGGTATCGGTGCCGGCTCGTTCCAGCAGGTGCGTCAGGCGTTCGACGAGGACATGGCGCGGCTGAACCTGGCGTTGCGGTCGATCGCCGAAGCGGTCGGTTCGGCCGGTAAGGACTACGAAGTCAGCGACGAAGAGATCAAATCCGAGATGGATTCGGCGGGCGCGACCGCCGGCCAGATCACCGCGGCGCTGAAGCTCTGACCGGAGGGATCGAGATGGACATCCGCTACGATTTCGCCGCGCTGAACAACGCCGCCGACAATTGCGGTACCGCGGCCAAGAACATGATCCAAGAGCTCGACGGCCTCAAGACCGGCATCCAGCCGCTGGTGGCGACCTGGGAGGGCGACGCACAGACCGCGTACCTGACCCGGCAGGCCGAGTGGGAATCGGCCGCCACCGACCTCAAGGACCTGCTCAACCGGATCGAGAAGGCGCTGCGCGAAGCGGCCATACGGATGCAGGCACGCGAGGCAGCCAACCGGGCCAAGTTCGAGTAGACCGACTCGGTCACCGACCGGCCGGTCCGGACACCACGAAGTACGCCTCCTGCGGATCGGTGCGCGTACCGGCTTGCGATGCCGCGCCGCTGCGGCCGACCATCCGCCGGGTCGGCTGCCAGCGGCGGCGTCGGCCACCCGGCAGCGCCGCCACGGCCACCGCGACCAGCAGGATCAGCAACGCCGTACCGGCGGCCACCGCCACGGCAATCTCGGTCAGCCGCTGCCAGCGAGCCGCCCGCTGCGCCGCGACGGCATCCGGCACGACCGTCGGCAGCGCCGGCGCGGCGACCGGCTCGCCCGCCGTCAACCGCTCGGTCACCGCCCGGTACGGGTTCACCACCCCGTGGCCGTAGCCCGCCGACCGGCCGCCGGGTGCCGGATCCGCCGTCGCCGTCAGCCGCCGGGCCACGTCGGCCGCCGACAGCTCCGGCTCGGCGGCCCGCAGCAGCGCCGCCGCCGCGCTCACCACCGGGGCGGCGTAGCTGGTGCCGGCGACCACCGCGTGTCCGGACACCCGGCTCGCCGCCACCACCGCCCCACCCGGCGCCACCAGGTCCACGTAGTCACCGACCTGGGAGTCCGCCAGCCGTACGCCGTTCTCGTCGATGGCCCCGACGCCGATCACCCCGTCGAACGCCGCCGGGTACGGCGTCGGATCCGGCGACGCGCCCTGCTGGTGGCTGTTGCCGGCTGCGGCCACCAGCACCACGTCGGCCTGCACGGCGCGTTCGACCGCGGCCCGTACCGCCGGGTCCGCGCGGTACATGATCAGCGACATGTTGATCACCTTCGCGCTGCTGGCCACCGCGAGGTCGATCGCCTCGGCCAACCGGTCCGCCGGTGAGGCAGAGCCGTCCTGCCGCGCCTGGATCCGCTCGGTGACCCGGATCGGCATGATCGTCACCCCTGGGGCGATGCCATGGAAGCCGACGCCGTCCACCCTGGTGGCGGCGATCAGGCTGGCCACGGCGGTGCCGTGCGAGGCGCAGTCCACCGTGCCGTCGGCCTCGACACCGGTCAGGTCGGCGCCGGCAGTCACCTGACCGGACAGTTGCGGATGGTCAGCGTCGACACCGGAGTCGATCACCGCGACCCGTACCCCCGACCCGTCGGTCACCGGCCAGCTGCGCTCGGGCGCCAACCAGCGCTGATGCCAGGAGATCTGACGGATCACCGGGCCGGGGTCGGCCGGGCTGCGGCAACTGCCCGGAGCGGCAGACGCCGGTGCCGCCGCGACAACCGGCAGCACGCTCGGCGCGACGGTCAGCAGTACGCCCAGCGCGACGGCCGGCAGCAGGGTCGGTGACCGCATCAGCTGACCTCCAGACCTCCCGTACCGCCCGGCATCCTATCCAGCGGCGGCGACCAGCGGGCTCGTGCGGCTGGCACACATTCAGTATCGTCGTCATGACGGCTCACCGTCGGTGCCCGGCAGCGCCCGGTGTGACGCGGCGACGGGGAGGGACACGATGGACGTGCACGGCCTGCGTGCCCGTGCCGACGAGTTGATGGCACAGTTCGACCGGATGCGGTCCGGCGTCGGTGACCTGCAACAGCAACTGCGGGCGGTGTCGGCCACCGTCACCTCCGACGACGGGCTCGTCACCGTGACGGTCGGGCCGAGAGGGCAGGTGACCAAGGTGGAGCTCGACCCGCGGATCTACCGCCGGCCGAACGCCGCGCAGCTGTCCACCACGCTCACCGAGACCATCCGGGCCGCCACCGCCCAGGCGATGGCCGAAGTGGAGCGGATCTGCCGCCCGCTGGTGCCCGACGCGCAGTTCCAGGCACACATGGACTTCGACCTCGAAGGCATCTTCCGCCAGCTCGACACCGACCTGCCCGGGGGTGACCGGAAATGACCGAGCCGCAGCAGACCTTCCTCAACCCGGACCTGGCCCGCCCGGCCGGCAACACGCTCGGCGCGGCGGCCGAGACACTCGCCGCCGAGTGGTCCCGTGTCACCGGCACCATCCGGGCGCTCAACGAGGCCAGACCGTGGGGCGACGACGAGGCCGGCCGGACGTTCAACGAGCACTACCTGGACGGCGGTGACGAAGCACCGGCGAAGGTGACCCTGGACGCCGGGGACGACCTCTGCGCCGCGTTCGCCGACACCGGACTCCGGATCGTCACCTCGGTCGACGGCACGGTCGACGACGACGGCGCGGTCGGCGACAGCTTCGGCGGCGGCAGGTAGCCCGGTCGCTGTCGGAGGGCCCACGACGTGGCGATCATCAATCCCCGGGAGTGGTTCGGCGAGTACGGCTGGGTCTGGGACGCCATCACCTATGTGAGCGCCGGTGAGGCGTGGCCGACCGGTGACGAGGACCAGATGCGCGAGCTCGCCGCCGCCTGGCGCGAGCTCGCTGAGGTGGTACGGGTCGCACTGGCCGACGCTGACCCGGCCGCGCTGCGGGTCATCGAGAGCTGGGGCGGCGACGCGGGTGCCAAGTTCGCCAACTTCTGGCAGCAGGTCGGGGTCGGCCCCAACACCGGGCTGCCGGTCCTGCAGAAGGCCGCCGCCGCCTTCGCGAACGGCTGTGACACCGCGGCCACCGAGATCGAGTACGCCAAGCTGACCATCCTCATCGCGGTGGCCATCACGGTGATCGCGGTGTTCGTGGCGTTGCTGATGGCCTGGCTGGGCGGCGTCTCCGCGGGTGCCATCCCCGGCATCCTCGCCGCCGGCCGGCAGGCGGTCACCGTCGCGTTCCGTCGATTGCTGGCCCAGCTCGGCCGGCAGATGCTCACCCAGGCCGGGATGCGGGCCGCGTTGCAGAGCTCGGCCCGGATCGCCACCACGCACGTCACCCGCGCCGGTGCCCAGCGGCTCGGCACCCAGTTGGGCATCGAGCTGGCTCAGGAGATCGGCGAAGAGCTGATCATCGACATCGGTGCCCAGGCGTTCCAGGTCGCCCAGGGCAACCGCGACAACTGGGACGGCCGGCGGACCCTCACCGCCGGGGTCGGCGGCGCGTTCGGTGGCATGCTCGGCTTCGGCGGCAACCGGCTGCTGCGTAACACGGTCGCACCCCGGGTGCCGGTGTCGTTCCGGCCGCCGGCAATGGACTTCCGAGGCGCTGGCGTCGTCCGCTGGGGCGGCCGGTCGGTCACCGCCGGCATGCAGAACGCGGTGATCTCCCCGGCGGCCAGCGTTGCCGCGAACCTCGCCGTCAACCAGCAGTGGACCAGCCCCGGCTGGCAGGGGGCGCTCGGTGGATTCACCAGCGGTGCCGGTCGGGGCGGTGCAACCATGGCGGCGGCGTCAGCCGGCAGCACGGCTGCCGGCTGGGCCAACCGGTTGGGCGGTGTCGCGCCGCCGACCGGCGTGCCCGGCACCGTCGACCTGGCCGGCATTGCTCAGTTGACGAGCGTGGACGCCGCCGGGATCGACCTTGGCGCGCTCGGGTCCGACCCGGCCAGCGGTACGGGTACCGCCGTCCCGGCTCCGGTCACGGCTGACCCGACGCCGCAGACCGTACCGGATTCCGGGGCCGGCTCCATCTCGCTGGCCCCGACCACGCAGGACGCCCCGACGACCCAGGCGGCCCCGACGGTCGTCGACCAACCCGGCATCCAGCCGACTGTTGGTGCCGAGCCTCCACCGGTGGTCACCTCGGGTCAGCCGTCGGTGGTCGGCGTGGGCGACACCGCCAGCCCGGCGAACGCGCCGTCGACCGACGCGCCGTCGACCAGCACCGCCTCGCCGGACATCACGTCGCCGGACATCACCTCGCCGGACGTCACGGCGTCGGACGGCGTAGGGCCGACTCGGGCGGACGACGGGCCGCCGGTACAGGTCGCCGCCGGTGCTCCGGCCGGGGTCGGTACGTCGGCGCAGGCGGCGGCTCCGGCCGTGACCGCCGCCGGCCCGCAGAGCTCCCCGTCCACACCGGGTTCGACGTCCACACCGGCTGCGTCGTCCACACCGGCTGCGACGTCGACACCCGGGCCGGTCCAGACCGGAGCCCAGACGACTGCCCAGGCAACAGCGGCGTCGACGGCCGGTGGCAACACCACGGCTGCTCCCCAGAGCTCGTTGACCGGCACCACCTCGGCACCGGTCCGGCCACCGGCACCGGTTGCCGGACCTGCCGCCGGACCCTCCGCCAGGTCGGTCAGCTTCGGGCCGGCTGTCGCCGCACCGGCCGCACCGGCCGCACCGGCCGCACCGGCCGCACCGGCTCAGCCCGGCCAGTCGGTCGGCATCCCGCCCGGGACCACCACCACGGCGCCGCCGCCGGCCGCGACC
This sequence comes from Micromonospora sp. ABR4_055, assembly GCF_056160425.1. Classification (NCBI taxonomy): domain Bacteria; kingdom Bacillati; phylum Actinomycetota; class Actinomycetes; order Micromonosporales; family Micromonosporaceae; genus Micromonospora; species Micromonospora sp. ABR4_055. The sequence goes on along the minus strand of NZ_JBSWXD010000059.1, from coordinate 22,644 downwards.
ACCGGCGGGCCGGACCAGCCGTCCGGCCCGGCGCCCCGGCAACCATCCTCCGGCACCACCGTCGACCCGCAGACCCTGCAGCGGTCGGCCGGCCCTACCGGCACCGGTACGCACAGTTGGCAGCTGGACCCGGTCCAGTTCGACGGCGATCCGAACAGCGCGGACGCCGACCAGGCGCTCATCGACGCGTCCCGGGCCCTGGCCGACGCCGTTACGGGTGCGGTGACCCGGCACCAGCAGCAGGCCACTCCCGGCGAACAGATCTCGATGGGTAAACGGCCGGGCGTGGTCGGCGCGTTGATGACCCGCAGCGGGCAGCTCAACACACACAGCAGCATGACCGCCGACCAGAGCACCGACCCGGCCACCCAGCCGACGCCGCACCCGCTGGTCGAGACAGTGCTCGCCGAGGTCGCTCAGCAGGTCAGCCGGGTCGGCAGCGGGCACGGGCGGTGCGCCGAGGTCGCCCTGGTGTCCGATGTGGTCTACCAGTTGGAACGGCAGTGGCAGGATGCCGGCCGGATCGGCGATTTCGACGCGTACGCCCGATCGGAGCTGGCCGGGGCGCGGATCGTCACCCACCAGTTCCGCCGCGCCCAGGACGTCGACGTGGTGTACGAACGCGGCGACTACCGACCACCCTGCCGGTCGTGCGGGCCGATGTTGGAAATACTCGGCGTCACCCCGGTGGTGGACACCGAACGGATGCCCGGCCCGGCCGTACCGCCGGATTCCGGCGCGTTGGGCGACGGCCGGGCGCTGCCGGAAACCAGACCAACCGGCGACGGGCAGGGTCTCGTACCACCGGATCCCGCCGACCAGCAGGCGTTGACCGACGAGGTGCCGGTCGGGCCGGACGGCCACCCGGCCCGGCACCCCGACCCGCGCGGCGGCCGCTGGCCGGAGCTGGTCAACGATGGCGGCCCGGCCAACCCCGGTCGCGGCACCAACTGCGCCGACGTCGGCCTGTCCGTCCTCGCCACCTGGTACGGCGACCCACAGGTCGCGGCGGCGACCGGTGCGTCGGTGACCGCCGAGCCGGACAGCACCCGACGTCAGGAACAGTGGCTGGGTGCGTCCTTCGCGCCTGCCGGCCGTGGGCCGGCCGGCTTGGACGCGGTCGCCGACCAGCTGCGGCGTGCCGGCCCCGGATCCGCCGCGCTGATCATCACCAGCTGGACCGCCGCGGCCGGCGGCGGAGCGCACACCTGGAACGCCGTCAACCACGACGGGCAGATCATCTGGATCGATGCGCAGAGCCGGCAGGTTTCCGACACCGCGCCGATCTACGGCAGCGAGGTCGACGGGGTCTGGTCGATCGTCCTCGACGCCGACGGCAATCCGGTGCCGGCCGACGGCCCGCAGACGACTGCGGTGTCGACGACCGGGGCGACCAGTGAAGCGGAGTACCTGGATGCGTTGACCGAGCCCGACCGGGCCACGCTGCTCGCCGAGCTGGCCGCCGCCCAGGTCGACGCCGACACGATCCTTGCCGAACTGGGGGCGATCGGCGACCGGCTCAACACCGATCTTGGCCTGGCTGGCACCGACGCGCTGACCCCGCTGGGCAGCGAGTACCGGGTCAAAGGGGCCGAGTCGCTGGCCCGCAAGTTCAGCACCGACTTCGAGCCGAAGGGCTATTCCCTCCCGGAGGCGCTCGCCGAGATCAACGACGTGGTGCGGTTCTCCGTACGGGCACCGGAGACCGACGCGTACGGGCCGGCGGTCGCGGGAGTGCTCGACGCGTTGACCGCCAGCGGCCACCAGGTGACCGACGTCAAAAGCTTCTGGCACACCGGTAACCGGTTCTTCGGGCTGAACTGCACCCTCGTCACGCCCACCGGCCGAACATTCGAGGTGCAGTTCCCCACCGCCACCAGCTGGGCGATCGGCAAGGAGACACACGGCCCGTACGAAGTGATGCGCGACCCGGCGCGGACCCCGGCCGACCGGATGCACGCCTTCCTCGACATCCTCGCCGTCAACAAGGCGCACGACATCGCCGGCCGGATGCCGGGTGGCATGCCGGTGCTGACCGAGCGGTACGGCCCCCCGAAGGACACCAGCTTCGCCAAGTGGATCGGCAAACAGGACCAGGCCGGCCTGCGGCAGGACTACGTCGACTGGCTGGCCGCCGACCCGAGTCGCAGCTTCCGGCAGGAGTTGGCTGCGCGAGGATTGGACCCATCCGACCTGCCCGGATTCGATCCCGATGCGATAGGAAGCACAGATGCCGACCCTGACCTTTCGCTACCACCTGCTGTATCGGACGGACGACCAGACCCAGCCGCCGGTCAACCTGATAGCGGTGGCGGCCGGCACCGGGCCGACGCAGGCGGTGATCTGGGACCGTCCGACGTCGAGGTGGGGCTTCCGACCGGACGTGGCGGCGTCGATCCTGTACGCCGACCCGGAGCGCCACAGCGTCCGGGCAGTGGACCGGGCGACGGCGGAGTCGGCGACCCATCACTTCACGACGGTCCCGTTGCCGAGCGAGCCGGAGCTGACCCGGATTTGCCAGGAGGCCAGCCGATAACTAGCGGCCCTGCTGCGGATACGACGAGCTATCTCGATCGGCTGTCCGAAGCCGAGCGGCAGGAGCTGGAGCATGGCGTGGCGGCTGCGGGGGAGAGCGCGCAGGCGATCCAGGCAACGCTGGACGACGTCCTCGTCGGGCTACAAATGATGGGTGACCTGACCGGTGTGCAGGAACTCAGGCTGCTCGGGACCGAGTATCGGGTCAAGGATCCGGAGTCGCTGGCCAGAAAATTCGTGACAGAGCACCGCCCTGTTGGCGATGACATACCAGCCGCGCTCGCCGTGATCAACGACGTCGTCCGCTTCTCCGTGCAGAGCCCCGCTGGGCCCGCCTACGGTACCGCGGTCGACCGTGTCCTCAGCGGCCTTGAGTCGGCTCATCATCAAGTGGTGACCGGCAAGGTCTTCTGGCATCTCGGCAACAGATTCTACGGCCTCAACGTCACTCTTCGATCGTCTGAGGGTCAGCTGTACGAGATTCAGTTTCCGACCGAGGCGAGCTGGCGAGTCGGAAAAGCGACTCACGGATTGTATGAGGTGCTGCGGGACAGGGACTCTCATTCGGCTGATCGCGTCAACGCTTTCCTCGACATTCTCGCGCTGAACAAGGCTGCCGGACTGGCCGACAGGCTACCCGGTGGCCTCGATGTTCTGGCAGACCGGTTCGGGCCGGCGCAGTTCAATGGACTTGCGGCGTGGCTAGGCAAGCTCGACTCAGGTACGGCTCCGGACAACACTGTTCGGCAGGGCTATGGCGAGTGGCTCACTACAACTCAACAGACTCTCGTCGACGTGCTTACGGCTCGGGGACTTGATTACACTGACGTGCCCGGATTCGGGCTGGACCGGAGAGGTGATGTGGGTGGCGGACTTGGAGTTCCAGTACTTCCTGCTGTACCACCCGACACGTCCGTCGGACCACCCGGCGAACGTGATCGCCCTAGCGAACCATCCGGGCCCGACGATGGCGGTGACCTGGGATCGACAGACCGCCAAGTGGAGTTGCCAGCCGGACGTCGCGATAGCAGTGCTGTTCGTGAACCAGGAGCGCAACAACTTTCGAGGAGTGGACCGGGCGACGGCGGAGTCGGTGACGCATCACTTCACGACGGTCCCGTTGCCGAGCGAAACGGAGTTGACCCGGATCTGCCAGGAGGCCAGCGGGACCTGACGGCTTCTCTCGTCGCAAGCGACCCTTCGTTCGATTCAGCCGGGAGTTTAGAGCCGATCCCCTACCTGGACAGCCTTTCGACTAGCGACCGGGAGCTCCTGGCCACGGCTCTGCTTGCTGCTCGCCAAGACGCCGATATTGTACTTGCAGACCTGGTTGAGGCGGCTGCCGAGGCCGGCGCGGAGATTGGACTCGTCGGGCCGGAGATGCTTACGCCAGTAGGTCTCGAGCATCGGGTGAAGCATGCTGAGTCATTGGCGCGGAAGTTCAAGGTGGAATTTGAGCCTATCGGGCTTGATCTGCAAGGGGCGCTCGGCAAGGTCGGTGATCTAGTTCGATTTTCGCTCCTGGCGCCAGAGCGACATTATGGCTCGGCGGTCAATGAGACGTTGGATGGCCTGGTTGGCCGGGGATACGAGGTTCAACAGGTCAAGTCCTACTGGAATCCGGGGAACAGGTTCTATGGGCTGAACAGCGTTCTTGTATCTCCCAGTGGTCGCGTATTCGAGATCCAGTTTCCGACAAAGCGAAGCTGGCTAGTTGGTAAGCAGACCCACGGTTGGTACGAGGTCGTCCGAGATCCTGTTCGGTCGTCCGAGAGTAGGGTTGAAGCGTTTCTGAATATTTTGATAATGAACAAATCGACTGGGCTGTCGTCGCAACTTCCGGTCGGCCTGAAACTGATTTCTGAAACTTACGGAAATTCGATCCAAAATGGATTTGCAAAATGGATAAGTGATTCTAGGCGGCGCAACGTTGCCAGTGATTTCGCGATATGGTTGAATGAGCAAGGAATCACCTTTTCGGAGTTTGCTGGCCGTCTCGGTCTCGATCAGGTGGACTTCGTGGGACTTGCCGATCAGATAGCGCAAGGGAGGGTTTCGGCTGACTATGACATTCATCTACTATCTGATGTACCCGCCAGGGGAGCTGGATGGGACTCCGGCGAACGTGCTCGCGCTGGCTCAGGAGCGCGGACCGGTGCAGGCCGTGATCTGGGATCGCCCGACGCAGAGGTGGAACTTCCGTCCGGACGTAGCAGCGGCGTTTCTCTATTCGACGCCGGACCTGGAGCAGACCAGGCTCGTCGATCGGGTGATGGCGGAGTCGGTGACGCATCACTTCACGGCGGTGCCGTTGCCGAGCGAGGCGGAGTTGACCCGGATCTGCCGGGAGGCCAGCCCGACCTGACCGGCACCCGGCCGGTGTCCGGTGAGGGCCGCGATACCGCGTCAACAAGCCTGGCGTCGGCGAATGCCGCAGGTGAGTCGTCGACATTGCCGGAGCAGGGAGGGGTAGTCGATGACCGAGGACGAGGCCAGAGCACTGATCAGCAGACTGCTGGGCAGCAGGAACCCGATCGAGATGTATCCGTTCGAGTTCGGCTGGCTGGTCCGGGAGGAGTTGTCGACCCAGGAACGGCAAGCCGGGATGCACATCGGTCAGGGGAGCTTCATCGTGGACCTGACGGGCGTGGTGACCGCCCAGCCGAGCCTGCCGGCGACGGTGGTGGTCGAGGAGTACGCGGCAGAGCGTCGGCAGGGCCCGATCTCGGGTCGGCAGGTGTGGCCGGAGCCGGGCCCGCCACCGGAGTAGCCGACCGGGCCGTACCCGTGGCGGGCGGCGATGCGCCGCTGGCCGGCTCGCGGCCGGTTGGTCCGTTGAATTTGGCGCCGTTGGAGGATGTGGTTTTTCAGGCTGATCTTGAGGCGGTGTTGTGGTCGGGTGGTGGGTTTGTGGTGGGTGCGGATCCGTCGTCGCATCCGTTTGGTGGGTTGGTGAATGATGGTGGTCCGGGGCGGTCGGGTCGTGGCAACAATTGTATGGATTGTTCGTTGGCGGGGTTGTCGACGTTTCTGGGTCGGCCGATGGTGTCGCTACCACGCTGGCCGGACATCCTGCCGGACGGCGCCGTCGACCGGCAGACCGGCGAGGCGGCCGGTGTCGACCGCGCCGAGGAGTGGTTGGGCGGGGAGTGGGTCGGTCCGCCGGCTGACCTGCCCGGTGTGCCGCAGAAGCGGGCGGTGGCGGTCGCCCGTCAGTACGCGCAGTTGCAGCAGCGGGTGGCGGCGGCCGGGCCGGGCAGTGCCGCCCTGGTTGTCGCCGACTGGCTCAGTGTGGACGAGCGTACCGGGCAGGTGCAGGTCGACGCTGACGGCAACGCCCTGGCTGACGGCTCGCACGCGTTCCTGATCGTCTACCCGCATGGGGCCGATCGCCCGGTGTGGTGGGATCCGCAGGACGGCCAGACGTGGCCGGTGCCGCCGACGCACGTCGTCGCCGCCACTCACACGTTGTGGTCGATGGACGCGCCGGCAGCAGGTGGAGGGACCAACAGTGACTCGGGACGAAGCGCAGGAGCTGATCCAACGGCTGGTCGGGACGCCGAACCGGATGGCGCTGCACGAGTTCGAGTTCGGCTGGCTGGCGCAGGAGATCCTGAGTCCACAGGAACGCGGCACGGGGATGCGGGTCGGCCTGGGGAGCTACATCATCGACCGGGACGGGACGGTGACGGTGCACGGGAGTCTGCCCGTACCGGTGACGATCAGCCGGTACGTGGCGGAGCGTCGGCAGGGGCGGATCTCGGGTCGGCAGGTGTGGCCGGAGACGGAGGCGTCGGCGACGGAGTAGCTGGCGGAGCCGCCGGAGTAACTGACGGAACCTCCGGTGTAGTCGCCGACACCGATGAATTGTCGGGTCCGCGTCCGGTTGGTCCGTTGAATTTGGCGCCGTTGGAGGATGTGGTTTTTCAGGCTGATCTTGAGGCGGTGTTGTGGTCGGGTGGTGGGTTTGTGGTGGGTGCGGATCCGTCGTCGCATCCGTTTGGTGGGTTGGTGAATGATGGTGGTCCGGGGCGGTCGGGTCGTGGCAACAATTGTATGGATTGTTCGTTGGCGGGGTTGTCGACGTTTCTGGGTCGGCCGATGGTGTCGCTACCGCGCTGGCCGGACCGGGCAGGCGACGGGACGATCGACCGGGTCACGGGTGAGGCCGACGGGATCAGCCGGGCCGAGGAGTGGTTGGGCGGGGAGTGGGTCGGTCCGCCGGCGGACCTGCCGGGGGCACCGGCGGACCGGGTGGCGGCGGTCGCCGAGCAGTACGCGCAGCTGCAGCAGCGGGTAGCGGCGGCCGGCCCAGGTAGTGCAGCCCTGGTCGTCGCCGATTGGCTGAGCTTCGACCAGGACACCGGACGGCTGCACCTGGACGCCGACGGAAACGCGCAGGCAGCCGGCTCGCACGCGTTCCTGATCGTCTACCCGTACGGGGCCGACGGGCCGGTGTGGTGGGATCCGCAGTACGGCGGAACCGCGACGCAGCCGCCCGCCGAGTACCTGGCGGCGACGCACACCTTGTGGTCGATGGACGCGCCGACGACACGGGGAAGGACCAACAGTGACTCGGGACGACGCGCAGGAGCTGATCCAGCGGCTGGTCGGGACGCCGAACCGGATGGCTCTCCACGAGTTCGAGTTCGGCTGGGTGGCGAGGGAGATCCTCTCGGAGACGGAACGCACCCAGGGGCTGGGTCTGGGCCAGGGGAACTGGGTGATCGACCACGACGGGACGGTGACGGCCCACCGGAGCATGCCGCCTTCGATCATCATGCAGGAGTACGCGGCGGCCCGCCGGGCGGGCCGGACGACCGGCCGCCAGGTGTGGCCGCTGACGGACGAGCCGGAGCCGAACCACTAGCCGCCGCCGGGCCGGACGGGTCGCTCAGCGCCGCGCCGGACGGACTGGTCAGCGCCGCCGCCGGGACGACCTTCGGGGGCGCGCTGCACGACGCCGACCCGGTCGCGGTCACCGCGGCGGTACGCGACGCGCTCGACACCGGACTGCTGCCGGCCGGTGCGGTCGCCGACCCGGACGCCGGCACGGTCACCCTCGACACCTCAGCCGGGCCGGTGACCGTCACGCTCGCCGTGACCTCGCTGCCGCCCGACACGACGGTGGCCCCCGTCGCCACCATCGCGACGCACGCCGACGGGGCGACCGTACGGGTGTCCGACCGGGCCTCCACCGACCATGTCCGGCGGGCCGTCGCCGCCGCACTGGCCGAAGTAGACGCCATCGCCCAGGAGCGGGCCGACGGGTTGCGTACCGATGCGACGACGGCGCTCGCCGAAGGGTCCCGGCCCGAGGGTGACGGGCAGCGGCACCTGACCGCGCGGGACATCGGGCGGCTGGCCGAGCTGCGTACCGTCGCCGACCAGTTGGCGCAGGCCGGCACCGGCCGGCACGCCGACCCGGCCCAGGTAGCCCAGCTGCACGCCGAAGCGGTCGGCCTGCTGATCAGCAGTGGGCTGTTGGAGCCGTACCCGGGGCACCGGGTGCACAGCCTGGTGCCGAACGTACCGGTGGTCGGGACGGCCGCCACGGACGCCCGGTTCGCTGCCGTCCGTACCCAGTTGGGGCCGGCCTTCGCGGACCTCGCCGGGCTGCTCACGGCCGCCCGCGACCGACCCGGCCTGGCCGACGAGATCCGGGTCGTCCAGGCCGACGTACGGGCGGCGGCCCGCCAGTGGGCCGCGCAGGCGACCGCCGCCCGCGACCGGGCGGACCTGGCGTTGACCGACCGGGTCGACGCCGCGCTCGACGCCGACCCGCAGCACGTCTTCGACCGGCTGGTCATCGGCGGCGGCTGGGCGGCCACGGCCGACTTCGCCACCCTCGACGCGCCGCCGGACACCGGGGACGGCCTGCCGCCGGTGCTGGCGGTGTCGCAGGGCCACGACCCGTGGGCGGATCGGCAGCAGCTGCTGATGGGGCAGGTCCCCACCGAGTTGGAGATCCCCGGCCTGCCGTTCCAGCCGGCGGACTTCGCCGACGAAGGCACCCAGTTTGCCCTCTCCAGTGACTTCGCTGCGGCGGTCGGCGCGGCCCGCGCGTACACCGGGATGCCCAGCTACCAGGGCACCGCGACCGCGATTACCCCCCGCCCGACCAGCGCCGACGCTGCGGCCGGTTGGCCGGATGGCGCGAACTACCGGGTGACGATCGGCGAGCGCGGTTTCTACGCCGCCACCGTGGACATCGCCGCCGGTCCGGGCCCGGCGCGGGTGCCGGCCGCGCCGGCGTCGACAACCGGCCGGTACGTCGACCCGGCGACCGGCTACCAGGTCGACCTCTCCGGTCCGGTGCCGGTGTTCCGGGACCCGACCGGCGTGGCCGTCGACCCGGCGACGCTGCCCGCCCCGGTCCGTACGGTCCTCGGCGGCACCGACACCGACATCCTGACCGGCACGGGTACCAGCCAGGATGACCCGCCGCTGCTGGCTGACACCGCCGGCCGGCTCACCGATCTGCTGGTGGTCGATCCGGACAGCGGGTACGCCGTCGACCGGACGTCCGGCACGCCGTACGGGCCGGACGGCTCCCCGGTCGACCCGGCGGCGCTGCCGGCCGGTGCCGCCCAGCGGCTCGGCTTCGACGCCGATGGCCGGTTTACCGACCCTCGGCCAGCGCGCCCCCGGGTCGACTTCGGTGGGCAGAACCTGGCCGACGCGTACCAGCCAGGTGACCGGGTGCTGGTGTTCGGCGCGGGTGCCTCCGGGGCCTGGGACATCGAGCAGGCCGCCGCGTCACCGGCGGCCACCATCGACTGGTCGGCCCGCGCGGTCGGGCTGCCGCCGGCCGACCGCACCGGTGACCCGGCCCGGGACGCCGAGTTGCGGTTCCAGCGCAGCTTCTCCGGCGGCTACAACCGCCGCAACACGTTGCCCGAGGTCGGCGCGTACGACGTGGCCGCCACCGATAGCCGGATCAGCCAGTCGCTGCGCGAGATCGTCTCCGCCCGGCACACTGTGGACGGTACGTTCCTGGTCGACTTCACTGACGGCACCCGCCACGAGTACGACCGGATGGTCCTCTCCATCGGCCAGGCCCCCGAATACCCGGGCGGGGTCGCCGCCCTCGCCAGCACACTGGAGTTGCGCCCGCTGCACGGGCCGGCGACCACCCGTGGCGGCAGCCACGACATTCTCGGCCTGTCCGACGCCTCCGGCCAGCTGCGGATCCTTGGTGCCGCCGCGGTGGCCCGCCCGCTCATTCTGTCGCTCGGCGAGTTCCGGCAATCGGTGGAGTCCGAGCTGGGCAAACTGGCCGCAGCGCTGCCCGACGACTCACGCAACATCCCGCCGAGTATCCGCTTCCACGCCCAGCGGATCGCCGAGGCGAACCGGAGCTCGCCACCACCCCGGTCACACCTGGCCGAAGTCGACGTACCCACCCCGCCAGGCGATGTCGGGGTCGAGCCAGGGCAGCGGCCCGTGCTCGGCGGTGATCCGCTCGGCGATCTCCGGAACGTAGACGTCGATCGGGTCCTGCCCACCGACGGCGTCGAAGCCGGCACCGTAGGGGACGAGTTTGGCGCGGTTGCGCGCGAAGTAGACGAACCGCAGGTCGGGCAGGACCCGGGGAGCGAGTTCGGCGAACAGTTCGGCACCCACCGGGGTGATGCCGCAGTTGACCAGGCCCAACCAGCGGAGTTGGCGCAGGTACGGGGAGGCCAGCAGGGTGCGCAGTCCGTCGTCGCCGATCGGGTTGTTGTTCAGTCCGAGGCTGGTGAGTCGGGCCAGCAGCGGGCTCGCGGCGATCGGGCCGATCAGGTCCGGACCGACGTCGGTGAGCCAGACGTGGCGGACCGGGACTCGGCGGTAGATCTCCGCGCCCCGGTCGAGGAAATCGGCCCCCGGCAGCTTGACGAACTCGGCAAATCCGCGCCGGACGAGCCAGTTGGTGACCAGGCCGGCGACGGGCGCGCCGAGTCGGGGAGTCAGCCGGTGGCTGAGTACGGCGGCCCGATCGGACAACTCGTCCCTGACCGGGGTGCCGGCGATGACGGCCAGGTCGCAGGCGATCTCGGCGCGGATCAGCTCGGCGTGATCCGGGTCGGTGGGTTCGATGGCGTCGGCGTAGCGCAGCCGCAGGTCCATGTCGTCGGGGTCGGCGAGGATGGCGGCGTACAGGGTGTCGCTGACGGCGGGCCGGGCGTCGCTGGCGTCGGACATGACCGCAGCGTATCGACGTCACCCACGACAGCAAGTGGGGTGCCGGGCGATGACGGAGGACGACGCGCAGCAACTGATCGCACGGCTGGTCGGGACGGCGAATCCGATCGAACTGCATCCGTTCGAGTTCGGCTGGCTGGCGAAGGAGACACCGTCGACCGAACAGCGGGCGACGGGGGCGCACGTCGGGATGGGCTGCTACATCATCGACCAGTCGGGGACGGTGACGGTGCACGGCAGCCTGCCGATACCGGTGGTCATGAAGCAGTACGCGGCGGCGAGGCGGCAGGGCCGGATCAGCGGGCACCAGATCTGGCCGCGAGTCGCGACGGTGGACCAGCCGATCCCCGGCTGACCCGGATCCGGGCGCTGACGGCCCGCTACACCGCCGCCGACCCGCCGACCCGGGTGGCGCTGCGCGCCGAGATCGGCGTACTCGTCGACCAGCTCGGCCTGACCGGCGGCACCCCGCAGGCGTACGCGCGGTGGGCGCAGCTGCCGCCGGACCTGGCGAACCTGCTGCTGCGGCTCACCTCGCCGGCGCTCGCCCCGGAGACCGTCCTGGCTGTGCTCGGCGCGGACCCGGCGACGCTGACCGAGCCGCAACGCGCCCAGCAGCGCGACTACCGGGCCCGGCTGGTCCACAACGGGTACGTTCCGTACGCGCCGCAGCTCACCGAGCAGCTGCACCGGCTCGCCGTCGACGCCGAGCAGGGCCAACGGAGCCTGCCGACGCTGCCGGCCTCCGCCGGTCAAGTGATCGGGCTGCGCGCCGATCAGCTCGCCCAGCTGCAGGCCGTCGATCCGGAGCTGGCCGCGCGGATCGCCCGCGACGGGGTGTACGTCGACCTGACCGGCCAGGTCGACATCGGTCCGTACGTGTTGGCGAACGCGCCGCATGTCGACGTTGGCGGCGTACACCCGGGTTTCGACCTGGCGACCGACGCCGGCCGGCGGGCGCTGCTGGCCGAGGACGTCCGCCGGGCATACGCGACGATCACCGCGACGTACGGGTCGAGCCCGGCGATCACCCAGCTGCTCGGCAGCCACAGCTTCCACTACCTGGCGCAGACCCGCACCATGGTGCTGGTCTCGGACGCTCTGACCCGGGCGATCCTCAACCTGGCGCCGAGCGCGCCGGTCGAGCAAGCGCCGGAAGCAGCACCGCTCGCCGTCGGCCCGACCGAGATCCACGTGTACGCCGACCACCCCACCCTGCCGGAGCCGGATCCCGGGGAGGTGGCACCGGAGTACGGCCGTCCGGTGGATCCGAACTCGGGTGCCGCAGCGCCCCTGTGGAATGGGCTGCCCAGGCGGGAGCAGGTCGCGCAGGGAGCTCTCGGTGACTGCGGCATGCTCGCCTCGATCGGCGCGATCGCCGGGCACAGCCCGCAGACGATCGGTAATTTGTTCCGTCCCAACCCGGACGGCACGGTCGACGTCCTGCTGCACGAAAGCAGCCTCCCTGGCGACCGGACCACTCCGACCGGCCGACGACTGCGGATCACGGTGACTCCGGACGTCCCGGTGCACGCCATCATGCCGGGGCAGGCCGCCTACGCCGACCAGGCGCAGGTCGGATCGGCATGGGCGAGCATGCTCGAGAAGGCGCTGGCGGCGGTCGACCGGACCTGGACCGAGTCCCGGCAGGTCGCCTGGCAGCAGCAGTGGCAGAGCTGGCAGGGCTGGTCAGACCAAAACCAGGCCGCGCCGCGCGGTTACGCCCGGATGAACCCGGGCAGCACTTCCGATCTGTGGGCGGAGGTGCTGACCCAGCTCACCGGCGAGCCGGCCCGCGCCGACCGGTTTCCCACGCACCCGGGCAGCGAGCCTACGGTCGAGGCGACGCTGGCCCAGTTGTTGGCGCGGCGGATTCCGGTGATCGTCAGCACCATGCCAACGGACCGCTATCAGCATCTGCCGAATGGAGCGCCGCCGTACGGACTGCACGCGGGACACGCGTACGAGGTGGTGGCGGCACGGGACGGGCACATCTGGCTGCGCAATCCCTGGAATCATGGCCATCCGCAGCCGATCCCGGTGCAGGCATTTCTCGACCTGATGAGTAGGGACTACGCCCACCTGGATCGCGCGCCGGTGGTGCCGCCGCTCCCGCCGGTGCCGCCCGTCGCGAAGCAGGCCAGCTCGGCAGGCGGGTCGACGGCGGAAGCCGGCGTCGGCGCGTCGGCGGGCGTGGCGACCAATGCGCTGACCGCTGCCGGGCCGGGCCGGACGGTGACTGAGCGGAGCGGCGCCTACTTTGTCTACTACGCGGACCGGGGCACGGCCGGTGAGCTGGCTCAGTTGCTGGCCGTCGAGGTGGGACCGGACGGTTCGCGCTCGATAGCCTGGGACAACGGTTCTGCAACGCCCGGCGCCGGTACGGTTTCGGCACCGGCCCACGCAGGGGGTCGGTGGCCGGTGAACCGGGCGGAGGCGGAGCAGGTGGCCCGCAGCGAGTTGGGCTTCGAGTTGCCGGACGAGCCGACGCTGCATGGAATGCTCGGTGGCTGAGTTCTCGACGGGAAGGACAGGATTGTGCCGTCGCACCCTGATGTGCTGGTAGTTCGGAACAACACACAGGTGAACATGGGTACGTTCAGCCTCGGTGCGGCCGGGGCGAATCCGCGTCGGCCGGTGACCGCGCAGGTGGTGGTGGCCTTTCCCGGGTCTGCCGATTCAACGACGTACCTGTTGCGGCTGGGGGAGACGTTCCCGATCGGTGCCGAGACCTGGTACTTCGCTGGGGCGCATTTCGAGAACGCTGGTCGGTGGCGGGTCACGGTGCGGCGGCTGGCGCCGGGTGAGGCACCGCCGGTGGTGGACGAGTCGACGGCGGTGACGGGGTGGCGGCCGGCGCAGCGGCAGCCGTTCGGCCCACTCGATGAGGGTCAGTTGCAGGCACTGGAGCAGGCGTTGGGGCGCCCGCTGCCCTGGGCTTACCGGGATTGGCTGTCTCAGACGAACGGTATGCAGCCGGTGGAGCCGCAGTGGGTGCCGGGTGCGCCGTTCACGCTGTTCCCGGGGCGTCCGCTGCTGGGTGTGCACCCGGAGTATCCGTCGTTCGACCTGTTGACCGCCGAGCGGGAGTGGCGGGTCGGGAAGTTGTCGACGGACTTCGTTGTCATCGCGGTCCCGATGGAGGGTCTGCTGCTGCTTCGGCTGAAGGAACCCCGCCCGGGCAGCGTCGGCTTCCTGCCGATGGACCTGCTGGCCGGCCCGGGTACGGCGGATGCAATCGCCTGGCGGGAGCGACAGGTGATCACTACCAGCATGGGCTGGTCGTTCGGCGACTTCCTTGGCCGGCTCACCCCGCTCGACGCGCCGGGCGTAGCGTGAAGATCACTTGACGAGGATTCGGGCTGGCGTCGGCGTGTCGTCCGAATTTTCGTCAAGTGATCTTGAGGACTCCCGTCCTAGGTGGCGGTGATTGGTCGGTTTTGGGTGACTACCAGCTTTTATCCGGCATTCACTAGTTTGGTGCTGATCGATTCCCTATCCCTGGCTGGCGATTGAGATCTGTGCATTGACTGCGTGTGGCGAGATCCGTACGATCAGCTGAATACGCCACCACTTTTCCTAGCAAGGGGATGAAGTGAAGAATTCCACTAGCGTCAGGAAAGACACGGCTGTCGCGCCCACGCTGCTCACTCCGAGCCGGGTCGAGAAGATGCTCGCGCGTCGCCAGGCGGTCCAGGTGGTCAAGTTCCGCACGACCTGCACGGACTGCCTGCCCAACTACTAGCGCACCGCCGTCGGGCGCTCGGCGTCGCCGTGCGGTGCGAACGCCGGCGTCGCCGAGCCCGCGAGGAGCACCGTGCCGTGACCTTCCAATTGTCGGCGGACGATGTCCTTAGTGCGTTGAGCGTCTGTTGCGGTGAGCCGCTCGAGGATCCGGCCGAGGCGGTCGCGGCACTGCGCCAAGGACAGCCGTCCCTGACCGCCACCCTGTACTCCGCGTGGGCTGCGGACGGCGTCACCCTCGACCCGGGGATTGCCAACGATCTCGAGTTGGCCACCTCGCGGGTCACGTTTTATCGCACCGTGGCGGCCGAGCTCGCCGCACGCGTCAGCGACCTCACCCCGATCAAAGGGCTGGAGGTAGCCGACCGCTACCCGGCCGGTCTTGGTCGCACCATGAACGATCTCGACTACGTCGCCGGCACCGAGGCCGCTCTGTGGCGAGCGGCAGGTCTACTCATCGACGATGGCTGGGACCTGCACACCGGCACGTTCGCCTGTTTCAACGACCGTCTGCACATGATGGTGAGTCTGCGGCGCCCGCACGAATCCCGCTTCGTCCTGCCGTACGGGGTGGAGATCGCCACCTGGTGGTCGCTGGGTGACCTGGCCGGTGTGCCACCGCTGACCGCCATGCCGCAACCGTGGCGGGCACCGGCGGTGAAGAACACCCTGATGCTCCTGTTCGAGCGCTTCGAGCAACGCTTCCGGGCCCGGGACCTGATCGACGCCAGCCTGCTGGTGGCCTCGGCCTCCGAGGAAGAGCTGATCACACTCACCCGCGCGCTGACCGCACTCGGGTTGTGGCCGGAGTACGCCGAACTCGCCGCGCTCGTTGCGCGGACGAGCCTGCCACCACTGCGACCGCCGCCCCGGCGCAACCAACTGGACACCCGCGCCCGCCGGGCGATCCGCAGTGCAGCCGTGCTGCGCCGTCCCCTCACTGGCATGGCCCGCCACCTGCAGCGTCGCAACATCAAAGGTGCCTCCGCCCGGATCGAGCAGCGGTCCTGGGCGGCGGCCGCCGAGCGGCTCTCCGCCGGTGCGTCCGTCCGGGCCGGGGTGCTGGCCTTCGGCCTGCCACTGGACGACGCCCCGCGAGGTGACGCCCCCACCGCCACACTGCACGAGCGCGGTCGGCTGGCCTGGGTGGACAGCCCGGTCGGCAGGTTCCTGTTGACGATCGGCGACGAGGTCGACGAAGACACCGTGGCGGAACTGTCCGGCCCGGTGCCCAGTCCGGCGACCACCGGAGCGAACCCGTGACCGCCGCCGCCGAGATCGTCGGGCGGGCGTTGGACGACGACATCCGGGTGCTGACCCGTCACCGGCCGGGTGCCGAGATCACCACCGTGTCGGTGTGGATCCTCGCCGGATCCCGCGACGAAACCTCACCTGGCACCGCCCACCTGTTCGAACACCTGGTCATGCAGGCGGTGCCGCCCGGCCGGAAGATGCGGGTCATCGACGAGATCGAGTCGTACGGTGGCGAGGGCAACGCGACCACCGCCCGCGACTACGTCGTCCTGTACGCGCGGGTACCGACAGTGGACGCGCTGGCCGTACTGGACCTGCTCGCCGAGGCCGCGACGGCCACCGAATTCGACCCGGTCCTCGTCGAGGCCGAACGTCGGGTGGTCATCGAGGAGCTGCGCCTGGCTGAAGCCGACCCCACCGACATCGTCCACGACGTGTTCTTCGCCGCCGTGTACGGCGACCACCCGATGGGCCGGCCGGTCGGCGGCAGCCCCGCCGACGCGCTCCGGCTCACCGCCGCCGAGGTCACCGCCTGGTCCCGCCGCCACGTGCGGGCCGGACGAGTCGCCGTCGTGGTCACCGGCGGTGTCACCCCCGCCGCCGTGACCGCTGCGACGGCGCGAAGCGCCCTCGCCGGCCTGTCCGTTACACACCAGAGCGCCCGCGCCGACCGGCCCGCGCTCCCCATCCCGTTGCCGGCAATGGCTCCCGGCGTACGGTCCCGGCGGCTGGATCATCCGCTGCCCGGCGACACCGCGGCCGTGGTGCTCGGCGGACCCGCGTTCTCCTTGGCTGACCCGCGGCTCGCCGCCGCCGAGGTGGTGATGGAACTGTTCGCCGGGGGCAACACATCCGTCCTCGTCGAGCAGTTGCGTACCAGTCTGGGGCTGTCCTACGACATCTGGGGCGACCTCAGCGGTTACCACGACACCGGCGTCTGGCGGATCGCGATCACCACCGCTGTCGAGCACCGTGACGAGGTGGCCCGGCTCGCCGTCGACCTCGTACGGTCGGCGGTGGCGGACGGCTGGAGCGACGCCCGCGTGGCGGTGGCCCGCCGACGTGCTGCCGGTCTGGTCCGGCTCGATGCCGAGACTTCCCTCGACGAGACTCTCCTGTTGGGCCGGCACGCTCTGCTGGGCGGCAGCGTCGACTGGTCGGTGGCCGAATACGCCGACCGGATCGCGGCGGCCTCCCCACAGCAGGTCCACGACGCCGCCGTGTCCATGGCGGACCAACTGGTGGTGGCCACCGCCGGCGGGTGACAGCCCGCAGCGGCCCACCCGGCAGACCAACTACCAATGGAGGGAGGGAAGGGTGAACCGGAACATGAAGTTCGGCCGCAGGCCGCGGGTGAAGAAGAAGACGACAACGACCCGCAAGTGACCATTCCTTGCCGGCCGCGTAACCGCTCGCTGATCCACCGACCGACGGATTGTCCGCGCTCGACCCGGGAAGGAGGCCAGGATGAACCGCCAAGCTGTCCACACACGGCGCCCGGTCGTGAAAAAGAAGAAGCGGTGACCTGAAACAGACGACGGGTGCGGCAACCGGCGGGTCCGGGGCCGCACCCGGCACCATGCCCGGAGCACATCCGGACCAGGCCAGGACCACACCCGCCGCCATACCGCCGCGAAGGAGCCTCCGCGTGAGTCAAGCAGTCGACTGGGAACATACGGTCTTCATGCTGCTCGCCCCCGATGCTCTCGCCCGCCACCTCGGCGGGCAGATCGTGGACCGGGTGGTCGACCAGGGATTCCAGCCAATGGCGTGGCGGGTGCTGTGGCACCGGCCGGCCGACCTGGACGCGTTCCACGAACGCAACATCACCCAGGTGTGGAAGGCGTACCTCTACCGTCTCGTCGACCAGCTCTTCGACTTCGGCCCGACGGTGGCGCTTCTGGTCCGCGACGTCCGGCCCGATCCGCGACACCCCAGCCACGCCCGGCTGCGCCTGGCCAAAGGGGCGAGTGACCCCGCTGACGCGAGCCCTGGCACGATCCGTGCCGACCTCGGCTCCATCAACGTCATGCTGGCCCTGATGCACAGCTCCGACACCCCTGCCGACTCCCAACGGGAGAGCGCGGTCTTCACCGACGGCCAGTTCGGCGTCGGGTCCGGCGTCGGCGGGCGCGGCGGGTACGACGGCGGCGACCCGGCCGACCTGCGTACCCTGCTCGATCTGCTCAGCCGGAGCGCTCCCGCCGAGCGCCGGGGATATCCGCAGGTCCTGGCCGGTCTGCGCGCCCGGGTCCTCGCCCTGGCCTGGCCAGGGCTGTCCGACTCCGCCCGCCGCAGCGCGGCCGACCTGCTGGCCGGCGACCTCAGCGGTCTCGCCGCCGGGGCCGGCGAGAAGGCCGCCGGGCTGCTGGCCAGCGGGCATCCCCTCGCGCCGATACTGACCGCCGAGTTCACCCCCGACCAGCCCGGCCCCGACCCGGCCCGGGTGCAGGACCTCCTCGCTGTCCACGGCGCCCGGCTCGACCCGTGGGAACGCCTCGTGCTTGCCACCTCACGCCGGTTTGCGCCGCGCCGGTGACGCCGACGCCGGGATCAGGACGTTCGCTGTCCAGGGATCAGGGCGGTCGTCGATGCGGCGGCCCGCGCCGTGGCCATCAGCTCAGGATCGGTCGAGTGCAGCCAGGCCGTCAGCGGCGTACCGACGCATCCCCGGTCCTGTTTGGCCCGCGCCGCGCCCTGTCCGTAGCCGATCCGGCGGACACCCTGCGCCGAGGCGATCGGGACCGCCCCGTAGAACGCCGTGCCGAAGTACGCGAACCTCGACCGGCGATCGGTGTAGTCGTAGCCGAGGGCCAGGCACTGCCACCCGTCCGCGAACGGTGCGAACAGCGCGAACCCGACGACGGCGTCCCCGGCATCGGCGAGGACCACCTGGGCGCGGCCGCCGGCGACATCGTGCAACAGCGATTCCAGCCGGCCGCGCTCGGCCGCCTCGTCGCAGCGGCCCCGGTACTTGCTGACCAACTGGCCGCGTAGCCGGGCCAGCACCGGTACGACCGGGGTGATCGCATCGCCGTGCAGATGACGCAGCCGTACGCCGTTGGCGGTGAGCCGGGCCAGCTCGCGCCCTGCTTCCGCTGCCCGTTTGCGGGGCAGCGACGCCAGGTAGGCGTCGAAACCGCCGTCGCGCACTGGAAGCTCCCAGGTCAGTGACAGTGGCATCGCCACGAACCCGGCTGCGGACAGAGCACCGGTCAGCGCCGTCGCCTCCGGTCTGGTGTAGAGGAACGCCACCGTCGCGATGCCGGCGTCCGCGGCCCAGTCCAGGATGCCGTCGACGGCTGCAGCGAGCGCGGCCGGGCTGTTCGCCGCCGGTCCGACGGGGAGGCATTCGTAGCCGGGCAGCATCACCAGCAGGTTCGGCGTCCAGCGGGACGGCTCGGGCGCGGCCCGCCTCGACAACTCGGCTCGCGCGGCACGTGACGCGTCGGTCAGCGGCAGCGCGGGAGCCGCACTGACCAGTACATGGTGCAGGTCGAACACTTCACCGGGCCGGGGGACGGGCTGCACGGTGGCGTGCAGGGCCAGGCACGCCGCGTCGCCCTGTTCGACAACGAAGGTGAGCGTACGCCCGCCGAGCCGGCCCGCCATCGCACGCAGCCAGCCCGGTGTGGTCAGCATCGGCCCGTCGGCGGCCAACCGCTCCCACTGCGGGGCGATGCCCGAATGGACGCGTAGCCGGTAGCTCACAGCCGCATCACGTAGGCGTCGAGCCGGCGGGCGGTCAGCCCGTGCCGACGTTTGAAGACGTCGTTGCTGCGCCCGCCCTCCAGGATCGGGCGGCCCAGCCGCAGCGCCAGCCGGACCGACTCGGCGAACAGCGCCGCGTACGGGCTGGCGTTGCCGTCGACACGGTATTCGACACCGCAGGTCCAGGTGTGGAAACGGCGCTGGTCGGTCAGGCACACCCCGGCCGCGACCAGCGTGCCCCGTTGACGGATGCGGAGCACGTGCGCGGCCGGGCCGAGGGCGGTGACGAACCGGGTGAACGTCTCGGTTGGGTAGAAACCGGCGTTGCCGAAGCGGGCGGCGGTCCGGTCGCACAGCTCGGCGATCTCGACCAGGTCCGCGCCGTCCGGTGTGGTCACATCGCAGACGAAACCGGCGTCGGCCGCCCGGCGCTCGTTGCGGCGCAGGTTGGCCCGGGGCCGGGGAGCCAGTCGGGCAAGGTAGTCCTCGTACGAGGTGAGGCCGGTCAGGTCGGTGGAGTAGCGGTCCACCAGGTGCCGACCGGTCAGCCCGGCGGCGGTGAGTGCGGTCGCCGTCGGGCCTGACGAGTCCACATTGACCAGCCCGTACCAGCGGGCCCCCCAGTCGTCGGCGAGCCGGCGCAGGGTGTCCATCAGCTCGGTGACCACATCGGTCCGGGCGACCGCGCCGAGCAGTCGGGTGTCGTAGCAGTGCCAGACGTGGCTGAGCAACGCACTGTCCCGCTCGATGCCGGGATGCAGGCGGCGGAGCCCGCCGATCGGGTCGGCGAACCGGTGCAGCGCGACCGGCAGGACGGCCACCGGCTGTCCCGCCGGTTCCCGGGCCACCAGGTATCCGAGCCGCTCCAGCGGCGCGAGCGGCGCATCGTGGTACGCCGACAGGTAGCCGTCCTGATAGAAGACCGGTGTGTCACCGTTGCCGGCGACCGCATCCCACCCGGCCCGTGACGCCGCCCGTGGGTCGTCGTAGTGGTCGACGACGATGGTACGGCCCATGATCGCACTGTACCGGACACCGGCGGGCATCTATGGTTGCACAATGGCGTCAGTCTATTACCACACGAAGGTCGGCACGACCGAGGAATTGGCTGCGACGGCGGGGCAGCCTCTGGTCGACGTGTTACGCCGCAACGGCATCCCGGTCAACTCCGTGTTGAGCTGGCGCGATGGGCAGGTGGTGTCGGAGGACACCACGGTTGTCGGCGCCGACGACATCATCGAAGTCCGGCAGGTCCGGCATTACGATCTGAATGTGATGCGCCGCCCGAAACGGCAGGTCTACGGTGTACCCAACCCGGTCTACACCAAGAGCATCGTTTTCGACGACAAGGGCGCCATCGAGGTCCGGGGCGAGCAGTTCGACGCTCCCGCCTTCATCCAGTACGTCGAGGAAGCCTTCGTCGACAGTGTCCTGTCCCGGGAGGTGATGCGCGACGGTGACCACGTGATCGTCGGGCTGTCCGGCGGGCGGGACAGCGTCGCCTACCTGACCCTGCTGGAGCGGACCAGGGACCGGCTGCCGCCACTGAACATGACGGCCGTGACCATCACCGGCCTGCCCGACTGGGAGGAGCCGGCGACCTTCGCCGCCGCCCGTGCCTCCGGCGAACGGCTCGGGATCGAGCAGGTCATCGTCACCGCGGCGGACGTGGAGCGGGTGTTCCGGCTACGCGGCACGTTCGTCGACTCGATGAACGAGATCGTCAGCGAAGAGGGCAGCCACCTGACGATGGTCATCGGCCACCAGGTGCTGCGGCGGATGCTGGAGGAGGAGGCACACGCGCGCGGCGCCGGGGTGGTGGCGTTCGGCTTCAACGCCGACGACCTGCTGGCCAGCATGGTGACCTGGATGACCAGCGGATTCCGGATGGGTGGCATCCCGACCCGGCAGATCGGCGGCCTGCGGTACATCTTCCCGCTGTACCGGATCACCAAGAAGGAACTGACGCTCTACCTGGAGTTGGTCGCGCCGGAACTGAACCGGCAGGGCACCCCGGGGCGGTTCACCACCGGGCCCGACGAGCGGTCCCTGGCGTACGGAATGACCGACCATCTGCTCGATTTGTGGCCGGGCATCGACTACTACATGTTCTCCGCGTTCGAGAACATGCAGCGCTACATGTTCCCCTTCATGGAGGCGGCCTGCCGCGTCTGCGGCGGGGTCTACCTGCAGCAGGAAGGTGTCGCCAACGCACCGGACCTCTGCGACGTCTGCGACTTCTTCGCCCGTCGCGAGCTCACCACCGTGTCCTGACCGGCATGCCGCCGACCCCGTGGTACGAGCGCTACTTCACGGCCGACTACTGGACGTTCGCCGACGACGAGTACACGGCCGAACGCACCGCCGCCGAGGTCGCCTACCTGGCGGACGTCCTGGCCACCCACGCACCCGGCCGGCGGGTGGTCGACCTGGGCTGCGGGGTCGGCCGGCACGCCGTCGGTCTGGCGCGTAGGGGCTTCGACGTCATCGGGGTGGACGTGTCCGGGTACGCGCTGCAGCGGGCCGCGAGCGCCGCCGCCGCCGCCGATGTCACCCTCGACCTGCGCCGGGTGGACCTGCTCGGCGCGCAGCCACCCGGGTGGGGGCTGCCCGACGTCGATGCGGCCATCTGCGTACAGGCGTTCGGCTGGGGGTCCGACGCCGACCAGCTCCGGCTGCTGCGCACGGTTCGCCGCCTGCTGCCCGCCGACGGTCTGCTGATCCTCGACCACTCCAATGTGCTCGCTATTGCCCGGCACTACCGGGACGAGGCACACGCGGACATCGGCGGCACCGCGTTCCACTTCCAACGCCGCTACGACCCGGCCACCGGGCGCAGCAGCGGCCGGGTCGACGTCTGCCGGCCGGACGGCACCACCGCTGTCCTCCCCGACGACGTGCGCCTCTACCACCCGACCGAGGTGGGCACCCTGCTGACCCGTGCCGGGTTCGCCGTGGCCCGGACCGACGCGGACTTCACCGCAGGTGCCACGCTGACCATGGACACCCGCTACGTCCAGTTCGTCGCCCGACCGGCACCGGTGGTGGCCTCGGCGCTCGACGGCCACCGCGCGCCAGCGCCACCAGGCCCGTTGCCGAGCCCGCCACCGGGCCCGTTGCCCGGCGACGGCCCCGCCCCGGTGCCGCTCGACCTGCGCGCCGCCCCCGACGAGGCCGAACCGGTCGAACCCGCGCTGGCCGCCGCGTGGGCGT